>JARBTU010000020.1 GCA_029240015.1 Oscillospiraceae bacterium
TATCAGCGTGTTTCATCTTGGTTCGGGCGTGGAATCAGTAAGACAAAAAAAGTTAGTCTATATAGTTTATAATATAAGTATTAAAGTTGAAAATGGAGACCGGTATGAACATTAAATTAATTGCAACAGACCTTGACGGAACAATACTTGACAGCGAATCGAACCTTTCAAAAGCAAATGAGTTGGCTCTTCAAAAAGCGATAGAGCAAGGAATATTGGTGGTACCGTCTACAGGCAGGGTATTGAATCAACTGCCTCGGTCAATAAGTAGACTTAGCGGGGTACAGTATGTCATTTCTTCGAATGGCGCAGTCATAACGGATATAAGACAAAATAAACACGTTTATTTAGACTTAATTTCTATCAATGCATTGAAATCGGTTCTGGAGGTACTTGACAAATACGAAGTTCTCTTGGAAATCTATCTGGACGACGAAGCTTATGTGCAAAAAAGCAGTTTAGAACATTTGGATGACTATCAGGTGCAAAGAATCTCGCGGTGTTTATTAGAAAATTCCTGTACGGTGGTAGACAATCTGGAAAGACACATATTTCATACAAATGAGCCGGCAGAAAAATTAAACATCCGTTTTAAAAATATTGAGATCTATCAAAGTGTGTGGGCGGAGCTTGAAGCTCTTTCAGAAATTGCGGTCACTTCCTCTGGTTGGGATTGTATTGAGATTATTACTGCTACCGCGAACAAAGGGAATGCGCTAAAATATTTGTGTGATATGCTTCATATTAGCAGAGAAAACGTTATGGCTATCGGAGACGGGCTCAATGACAAAGAAATGCTGCAGTTTACGGGAGTATCTGTCGCCATGGGAAATTCTTCAGAAGAGCTGAAAAAAGAGGCGGATTTTATTACCCTTAAAAATATTGAAGACGGATTCGCTTATGCAATTCAAAAATATGCGTTGAAATAACAGATTATTTATCTATTGCAGATTTTTTAATTATTCGGTAAACTATAGATACTAAAAATTTACATGAACAGATTGGGATTGAAAATGGATTATCAGAAACTTGACAAAAAGATTATCAGGTCATGGAGAATAGGGAAGCTCATTCGTCTTATTATACTGGCAATTATCTTTGGAACGCCGACGCTCATCTTATCCCTGTATGATTTCTTTAAACCTGCTGCTCCTTATGTTTACTTAGGAGTAGGCTTGTTGTTGTTTTATGCTTTTATCACATTTATTTTTTATCCAATTATCGAATATCGTCAATGGGGGTACTTAATTACACAAGACAGAGTGGAAATTAAGCACGGAATCTTTTTTATACAAACGTCAGTTATTCCCATATTAAGGATTCAGCATATTACCATTTCTCAAGGTCCGATTAACAGAAAGCTCGGTTTGTCAAGCGTTGAGATACACACGACAAGCAGTGATTTTACAATTGAAGGACTTCAAGACGAACAAGCTCAATACGTAGCCGAAGTGCTGAAATCAAGACTTTATATAAGGCTTGAAAAAAACAATAATGAAGGTTAGGGTGTAAGATGACTTTTAAACATAGACGCGGGCACTTTTTCATCTTGTTTGACAAACTTTCTAGAATTCCTTTGCTTGTGGCCACGGTTATTTTGAGTTATTTATTATTTAAAGATTTTGATGCTGAATCGTTGATTGCAGCTGTATTTTTAGGGTTTAGCCCATTAGCCGGAATTGTAAAATATATATGCACTTTTTACACAATTGAGGAAAATCATCTTATTATTGAGTCTGGCGTTTTTTATAAACAAAGAACAGAGATTTCACTGCATACAGTTTCGACAGTGGATTTATCTCAGAATATTCTGTTCCAGCTTTTTAGAGTTTATAAGATTAAGCTCGATAATGAAAGTCAATCAGGGGGAGCAGGGGATAAGGCTGAAGTTACTCTTGCATTGAAAGCTTATGAGGCTTTTATGTTTAAACAAATTATTACACAATATTCAGCGGTGGAACAACGTGCCGATGTTGTGGATGATAGAGAACAAATTATTGATGAAATAAAAGCTGGTCCAAAAGAATTTATAAAACTGGGACTATTGCAATCAAAGGTTACGTATTTTATTATAGGCGGACAACTTTCAGCTCTAATTATTGGATTAATATCAGTGCACATAACAGGTTCAAATGTGGAAGACTTTATTGATATAATAGTTAGTAATGTTTCTTTGTGGACGATTCTGATTGCAATATTTTTGTTTTATGGAATAGCTCTTTTAATTTCCGTGTCAGGTTCGTTAATTAAATATAATAATTTCAGGTTATCCGCAAACAACGATGTATTAAAAGTTGAATATGGACTGTTTGAAAAAAAGGCGTTCTCGTTAAGAAAAAATAAGATAAACGGAGTCGTTCTGGAACAAAATCTTTTGATGCGTTTGTTTCGGGTATATTCTGTCCAAGTGCTGGTGATTGGTTATGGAGACAAATCAGATGAAGAAGCGAACGAACAGGCAATTATTTTTCCAATCGCAAGAATGGATAAAATCAAGATGATATTACAGAAGTTCTTACCCGATTTTGAGGTGAATGATCAATTAATCAAATCCTCCAAAAAAGCGATAAAATATTATTTTTATAGGTTTGGGTTCGTATTGCTTCTGATAATTTCCGTTGCAGCATTTTTTACAAAGAGCGTTCCGATTATTGTGTTTTTCAGCTTTCTAATTATTTTATCCGTTGTCAGCAAAATATTACAATATTATAATTCAGGCATTTATTGTGGCAAGAAAAATGTGATATTATGCTTTGGCGGGTATCATAAAAATACCCAGATCATCAGAACATCAAGCATAGAAAGTGTTCGCTCCACCGGGAGCAGATTTAAGCAAAAAAAAAGCATTACAATAATAGGAATCGATTTCATTGCACCTAAGTTAAAAGCAAACCTGACTGGGAATAATCTTCCGCTAGAGCAGTATGAAAAACTTAAGAGTGTGATTGATTATTAAGAATAGGAGCGGCTCCAAAAGGGTTTTATTAGGTTGATTATAGCTTGTCTATAGTCAACCTTTTCGTTTATAAAAAACAGAAGTTGTCAAGCATGCATATAGTATATAGCATGGATGCAAATAGTTAGTTTGTAATTTTTGCCTGTTTTGTTTAACTTAAATGCAATGGAGGTAAATTTAATGAGTAATATAGCGCTACAAGTAGAACGATTGCCCGGAGGGATTATTGCGGGCTTAAGTAATGTAGTATTTAATACAATTGTATATTCACAGGGAAATATAAGTTACAACACCTCAACAGGGGTGATAACTTTTAATGAATCAGGAAGGTATGTTATTAATTGGTGGGTAGCCACGCAATCGGCTCAATCTCCCGATGGAATTCTTTTTGCTCTTTCTTCTTCTCAAGGAGACCTTCTAGAGGGGAATTCGCCAACTAAAATAGGGGAAACTGTGGGCGTGGGAATCATCGATGTCGTGTCGGCACCGGTGACAGCTTCATTAGCAAATGCGACTACGGGGAATATTTCCTATGCTTCCGCAATGCCTGTAAAAGCGACTCTTGTTGTCATCCAAGATGATATAGTAGAGGAAGGTCCAACAGGCCCGACAGGAGATATCGGTCCAACGGGCTCAACAGGACCGACAGGGGATACAGGTCCAGCAGGGGTAATAGCGGATACGATGGGGTGCTTTGCAGTAGACCAATTTGCAAACATTCTTTTGCAAATGATTACAGCATATCCCGGCACATGGACGGTTTTCTCCAGTTCTTTGGCTTCTTATTCAGGTGCACCGCTGGATTTGTATACGTCTCCAGATGCGACAGGCCCGGGGCTTTTGCGGCTGGTAGATGTCAATAATGACTATGAGATATTGCCGATAGCCAATATTACGGGGATATATCCGGGAGATGGAACCATATATGATCCATCTTTCACCTATCTCACGCCACCGGATCCTTTGCCGGTCGGATGTGATACCAATATGATTGCGGCAATACAATCCTTATTGCCGATTGGGACTACTGTCGAAATACGTATGGGTCCAACCATTTCTGCTTCAGGAGATGTATATCAAAATGAACTGGGTGTTTTGGTGCTTTCTGATATTGATGGAAATACACCAATATTTATATTTACACCAAATATTCTTCGCATCTTTACCAGCGGAAGTCCTGTTACGTTGGTGGAGGGAAGGTCGGCAACTCAAAAGCCTAAAATCTTTATAGATCATGAGTAACCAGACGTTTTAATGCATTAAAAGGCTGTATCTTCTTGTTAATCAATAAGAAGATACAGCCTTTTATATAAGATAGTTGGAATTTCAAAGTTTTAAAAAATTTAGGTAATAGTTGTCATCAGTCTTATATAAGCGTACTCCATGATGGGCAAAGGTGCTTACCATTTTCCCGAAGATATTTTGATTTGCGGCAGTACACACGATTTCTCCGTCTTGTTTGCACAGTTCTGAAAGATTGTTGAGCAACTCCTCGAGGTTTGGTAATTTGTCAGATTCACTTTCAAGAAGGATATAATCATATTGCCTCTCACCAAAGGAGTGTTTTACATTAGAAAGATCCGCATGGGTGCAGTATTCACAGATGGTTTTTAAATCAGTGAGATTGGATGGGTTTTCACTGAGGTAATATAAATTTACAGTACTACTGCCCCTCATCTTACACATATTTTTAATTTGGAGGAGTGTCGCACCGCATGAACTACCAATTCCTAAAACGTTGATATCACTTTTACCACTATAGTTAAGAATATTGATCACTTTAGCATCCGAGAAGGTTGCCTGCCAGGAATTTACACCAAATTTTGAGATGAACAGCAAGTTGTTTCGTTCGGCAAGGTTGTTTTTTCGGTATTCATTGTTAAACGTGACCGATCCATAATGGTGTACAAACGTATCCTTCGCAAGAATCAATTTATACCCTAGCCTTCTTATACTGAAACTGATGGCGTCATCATCATACGCACCCGGATTGAAATCCTCATCGAATCCCCCCAGAGACTGCTGTATACTTGTTCTGAAGAGTGTGGTATAGGTCACAAGCTTCATTCGTTCTTCCCAAAGACGCGGATTGCTTTTATTATATTCGCGTGCCTTTTGCTGCATCTCGTCCATGGTGTGATAATCGAGAAATATCTGCTGATTATTGGAAGAAGCGTTGCATATAGGGGCGACTACGCCAATTTTTTCATCCGATTCCATACAGGCAATCAAATTGTCAAGCCAATGGTAAGTTACCACAATATCATTGCTCAGGTTTAATGTGTATTTACCTTTGGCAGCCCGAAAACCATAATTTATTGCTTTGTCAACACCAATATTTTCAGGAAAACTGAATTTTGTTTGATTAGGCAAGCTATCGAAATATTCTTTTGTTCCATCTGATGAGCCGTTATCAATCGTTATCAATTCAAAGTTGATGTGTGAAGTATATTGATATAAACTTTCAACGCACTCTTTTGTGTATTTCAAGTTGTTATAAGCCAAGACGACAATGGTTACCAACGGCTGATTTACGGCAATATTGTCAGAGGATGTTACAATGGGTTCCATAGATGTTATCTCCTTATTTCTGGTATCAAACTGAGCCTAAAAAAACATCGAATTTACTAACCATATACTCCAAATGTTCTGTAGTAAGCCCCGGATAAACGCCGATGAAGAAAGTGTTTTCCAACACGGCATCCGCATTTTCGAGAGTCCCCGATACACGTAAATCGACGTGCTTGTATGCTGGGTGTTTTATGATATTTCCCGAGAAAAGCATTCTGGTTTCGATATGGTTATCTTCAAGGAATTTTACGATGTCCCGACGGCTGAAACCACACTCAGGTCTTAGCGTCAACGGCAAAGCAAACCATGATGGATCGGACTTTGGAAGAGCTTTAGGCAATATGAAATACTTCTCGTGCTTCTTCAAAGCATCATAAAGCATCTTAAAGTTTTTCTTTCGTTTAGCGCTGAATTCTGGCAGTTTCTTCAACTGTTCGATGCCCATCGCACACTGTATGTCCAGTGGCTTGAGGTTATACCCGATATTGTTGTATACATATTTATGGTCATAACCAAACGGCAGACTTTCATAGGAATGACTGAATCGGCGTCCACATGCTCCGTTTGGATTTGCTTCTCCTGTATCACAAAAGCAAGCTCTGCCCCAGTCACGAATGGATAATGCTTGCTTGTATATTTCATGGTTGTTTGTCAACAGTGCGCCGCCTTCTCCCATGGAGATGTGATGCGCCGCATAGAAACTGTAAGTCGAGATATCTCCGAAACTGCCGCATAGCTTGCCGTCATAGCGAGAATCAAGCGCATCGCACGTATCTTCAATAACATAGAGATGATGCCGAGCGGCAAAATTCATAATGAAATCCATGTCGGCGGGATTGCCGAGAGTATGGGCGACCACAATAGCGCGGGTTCGTTCGGATAGTGCCAATTCCAAAAGCGAGGCATCCAGATTATAGGTGCCTTCTTCAATATCCACTAATACAGGGGTAAGTCTGTTCTGAAGTATCGGGTTAAGTGTTGTAGGGAAAGCCACCGCGGCGGTAATGACTTCATCTCCGGGAACCATAGGATTGTCGAGGAGGGGAGAGCACAATGCGCTTATAGCCAAAAGATTTGCTGATGATCCCGAGTTGGTCACCAACCCGTAATTCATACCCATGTGTGCAAGAAAACCTTTCATGAACTCTTTGCCTTTAGGTCCCAATGTAAGCCAAAAATCAAGAACACTGTCCACCATCGCAAGCATTTCTTTTTCGTCATACACCCGCCCGGCATAATGAACTCTTGATTCGTTCGGCGTAAAATGACGCTCTTTCTCCCGAAGCTGATAAAGCAAGGTCACGCGCTCCAGAATTTCTGATCTTAGTTGTTGTTCATTCATATTTTCCCTCCAATAATATCCATCAATTGTGCACACACGAAGTCAATATCTTCCTTTGTAAGGTTGGAGGCACTTGGAAGAGAGACGCCCCGCTCCTCAACGCTTTTTGCAACAGGGTTCTCGAAACGTGCCTCAAAGGCAGGAAATCGGCTCATACGAGGGAAGCCCGGGCGTGCATGGATATTTAGCGCACTTAGCTTTTTAAGAACTTCATCCCTGTCTGCTTGAATAGATTCTTCTAAAAGAATGGAAGGATAGCAGTAATTGCTCTTGCAGTTTGGGCGTTCTTTTATAATCTTAATGCCATCGATATTTTTCAGATGATTGTAATAATAATCAAAAATAGTTCTCTTTTTTTCCATCAGCTCATCCACCCGCTCAAGTTGTGCCAGCGCCAAAGAAGCCGAAAGGTTGCCAATAGTGTACTGATACCCGATTTGGTCCGACCAAAAAACTGCGTTGCTGTCTGTTCTGCCCATTGAGGCGAGCAGACTGGCTTTGTTATATAACTCTTCATTGTCTGTCAGAAGCATGCCGCCTTCACCGCAGACAGTCATCTTAGCTCCCTGAAAACTAAAACATGCGAAATCGCCGAATCCGCCTACTTTTTTCCCGTTAAATCTGGACCCGATAGCAGGAGCGGCGTCCTCTATTACATACAGATTATGTTCATCTGCGATTTTCATGATTCGTTCCATGTCTGCCGGTTGTCCGAATGAGTGAACAAGCATAATGGCTTTTGTTTTTGGAGTGATTGCTTTAAGGATTGCATCGGGGTCTATCGTCCATGTATTCGGTTCGATGTCCACAAATACGCACTTTGCGCCTGTATATGCAATGGAATAAGCGGTAGCAACCCAACTGAAATCTGTAACGATAACCTCGTCGTCCTTTTGGAGTCCCAGTGATGCGGCTGCTAAATGAAGAGCCTGTGTGCAGCAATGAGTTGCCAGAGCATATTTTACTCCGATATAATCTGCAAAGGTTTTTTCTAATTTTTTGGTGTATCCATCATAATTTTCATACCAACCGTTCTTTACCGCATCCATCACGTAAGAAACTTCTTTTTCGGTTATTGAAGGTCCTGCAAAACTAATTCTCTTATTCATAAAAACTGCCTTTCTCTATGGTTTGAATCAAATATATTTTCTAATTTGGTAAAGTCTTTCACAGGCTTCATCAATAACAGAGTCGTCTTTGGCAAAGCAAAAACGAAGCAGATTCTCGCCATTTTCGTTATGATAAAAAGCACTGCCCGGAACAGACGCGACCCCTGTTTTTTCAAGGAGATACATGGCTTTTTCTTTTGCAGTGTTCCCTTTAAGTGCACTGCAGTCTGCCAAAACGTAATAAGCACCCTGAGGAGCATAGGGTGTGAGTGAAACAGATTTAAGAGCATCGCAAAAGACGTTTCTTTTTTTCTCAAATGAATCACGCAGGTTATCATAGTAGGACTGCGGAAGAGCCGAGATTGCTTTGGAAACTCCGATTTGGAGCGGAGCGGGAGCACATACGTACACCAAATCATGGGCACATCCTATCTGTTCAGCAAGGTCCCTGCGGCACGCACAATATCCTATCCTCCAACCAGTAATGCTAAACGTCTTGGAGTATCCTGATATGGTAATGGTTCTGTTGTGCAAGGAGGGGATGGAAGCGGGACTGATGTGCTGTACACCGTCATAGACAATATACTCATATATTTCATCCGTAAAAATAAAAAGGTTGTGCTGTTTACTGAATTGCCCCAAGGCGTTCAGTTCGGACATGGAAAATATTTTCCCGCAAGGATTGGATGGTGTATTTATCATGATTCCCTTTGTTTTTGGGGTAATCAGTTTTTCAAGTGAATCCATATCAAAACTCCATGAAGGAGGAGTGAGATGTGCATAAACAGGAACAATCCCCAGCGCTTTTAACGTATATTCATGATAACCATAAAAAGGCTCAAAGAGGATGACTTCGTCATCCGGGTTTAAAAGGGAAAGACAAGCGCAATAAAAAGCAGCAGTGGAGCCGGAAGTAACGATAATCTCACTTTCAGCATCATATTCTAAATGGTTGTAGCTTTTCATCTTTTCGGATATAGATTGCCGAAGCTCAATGATTCCGTCATGCCTCGTATAGTGATTGTTCCCTGAAAGAATCGCACGATTTGTTTCTTCATACAGTATGGGAGAAAGCGGAAGATCACAAATACCTTGAGAAAGATTAATACCGCCCACTTTTTCACATTCAATAGACATGATTCGAATTTCCGAGCGACTAAGAAAATCCAGCCTGTTGTTCACATTATTCATCCGCCAGCCCTCCTGATCCATAAAGTATGGAATTTTGTTTTTTCCATTTTTTTGTATTTAACTGCATCTTGATATAGTATTTTTCTGCGATTAGGTTTCCGTCGGGATTTTGCTCACTCCATGTTTCACCATTAGAGCCGGATACTCTGAACAATGGAATATCGTAAATTTTATAAAAGCCGTTTTTGATATAAAATGAAACCGCTCTTTCGTTGTCCCACAGTACGCGAAGAAGAATTTTTTTAGGGAGCAAATTTTCCAGTCCCAAGTATATCAATGTGTTAAGGGCATCTGTCATAATTCCTTTGGATACGGATTTCTCTCCGCGCAAAACAGCGTCTATTTCACAGCTTGATTCTTCATAATCAAAAGATGAAAGACCAATGTGCCCGATTTTCGTACCGTCCGACGATAGAATGAGGAAGAGAATCCGGTCATCTTGTTTTATAATCGAGTCAATCCATTTACCCGTACTTTGCGGAGTAGAGACAAATGTGGAAGGGGCCATGTCTGGATTGCTGTTGCGCCATTCAGACATTAATGACGCGCAGTCGGGAATGGTATCTTGATAGTCTTTTGTAATAGGACGCAGTAAACCATTGTTGTTGCCCATAGAGTCTTTGATAGAAATACAAAATGGTTGGCCCTTATCATGCGAGGATTTATATAAATTAAAAAGTTTCTTCACTCTATCTTTAAAAGACTCCGATTCAGTATGATTATTTTGAGGCTCAAAAGGCTTTACAATCATATTTTTTTCAAACTCTTTGCGGGGAAGGGGCGGGTCTTGGTCTTCTATAGGGTGGTTGACCGATAGTTTCGGATGCACGTAAGTATATTGCGGAAGTTTGATGTCTATTAATAACGGATTAGAATGATTGAGTAAGTTTTTTATCCCTAAAAGTTCATTTTTACTTGTAATCGGTACTGCATTGATGCCATAGCCTTTTGCTATATTGATAAAGTTTGGAGCCTGATAATCAATAATAGTGGCATTGTATCGGCTTTCAAAATACATTTCCTGAAAATGGCGTATCATACCAAGGGATTGATTGTTCATCACGATGACTTTTATTGGGATGTCATTCTTTTTTAAAAGTGCAAGCTCCTGAATATTCATCTGCATTCCACCGTCGCCTGTGATGGCCATAATATTGGACTTTCCTTCGCTTGCATAATACGCACCAATTGCCGCAGGCAGCGAAAATCCCATGGCGCCCATGCCGCCGCTTGTAATCATGCGCTGTCCGTCTTGGAGCATAAAAGACTGTGCCGCCCACATTTGATTTTGACCGACATCAAGCACGATAATATCATTGGGGTTTGTCTGCCTTGATATTTTGTGCATGATAAAATTAGGATCAGCCGGATCGAAGGCATTGAAAGCAGGATATTTAAGCTTATAATTCAGCGCTTTTTTGTGCCATTTTTCATAGTTAGGAAATTCGGAAAGATTAGATTTTAACATGGTTTCTAAGAAAACAGATACATCTAAGTTCACAGCGATTTCATCATCTTTTATTTTGTGGCTAAGCTCATTCTGGTCAATATCCACACGGATGAGTCTTGCTTCCCGTGCGAAGCTTTCGGTAAGTGTTCCGGTCTGTCTGGTATCCAATCTTGTTCCTAGGGAAAGAACCAAATCGCTGTTGGCAACAGTTAAATTTGCATAACGGTTTCCATAAGCGCCAATCATGCCAAAATATAATTCATTGCTGTTACCAAATGCATCTCGTCCCATCAAAGAGCTTACGACAGGAATTTGCAAGCGTTCAGCAAATTCTTTCACAAGTTCTGTAGCACCGCTTAACCTTACGCCACCTCCCAAAAGGATGGCAGGGCGACTGGATTCTTTTAATAAATCAATAATTTCCAGCGGGTCAAAAACAGCGGGAGAATCGGGAATCTCCTCGTAATCTAGCATATCATCAATCTCTACATCTGCACGCTGGATATCCATTGGGACATCAAGCAACACAGGACCCCGTCTTCCGCTAAGTGCAATTGAAAAAGCTTTTTCAAGCTCAAATCGTATTTTATCGGGGTCGGTGATTCGGACAGCATATTTGGTGATAGGCCGAACGATGCTTACGATATCCGTTTCTTGAAACCCAAGCTGTCTAAGCTCCAGATTCCCCTTGTACTCATATGTATTTACTTGACCTGTTATGAAAACGCATGGAATCGAATCGAAGTAAGCACTGCCGATGCCTGTAATCAGATTGGTAGCACCGGGACCGCTTGTAGCAATGGCGACACCGACATCGTTTTTGATTCTGGCGTATCCTTCCGCAGCAAATGCCGCAGCTTGTTCATGGTAGGTGCTTATGAACTTAACATCATCTTGCCTATAAATCGAGTCGACCATATGTGTAACAGCTCCGCCTATATAACCAAAAACGTGGGTGCATTTTTTTTGTGCTAAAAAAGAGGCGATATAATCGGATACCTTCATAACTTCTTCTCCTGACTCAAGTTGATTAAATTGCAATATGCTGTCATTTGTTTTAGACAAAGCTCATAAACGTCTTGCGTGGAATAATGCTTATACCAATGTGTTGTATAATAAAGAGCCTCATCTAGGTTTAACTGCGGTTTCCATCCAAGGATTGTTTTTGATTTCGTACTGTCAAGACTCAAAAGGGTTGCCTCATGCAAAGAGTTTTGAGCAGAGTCTATTTGTATCTTACCGCTGCCCCAAAGTGCAATCATTTTGGTTGTTACATTATGCACCGTAGAAATGGAACCAAAATCGGGTCCGAAATTCCATGCACCACAATATTTGGAACCTTGATGAAACAGTTTTGACGCAAGAAGCAGATATCCGTATAAAGGCTCCAACACATGCTGCCAAGGTCTTGTTGAATTTGGATTACGTAGTACGATGGCTTTGTCTGCTTCCAGTGAACGGATAATATCGGGGATAAGTCGGTCTTCCGACCAATCACCGCCCCCTATTACATTTCCTGCCCGTGCTGTGGCAACGTATTTGCCTGAATCAGGAGAAAAGAGAGACTGAATATACGATTGAGTCACAATTTCCGCACAGGCCTTGCTTGCGCTGTATGGGTCATGACCTCCAAGTCGGTCACATTCTCTGTAACTCCAAATTTGTTCCTTGTTTTCATAACATTTGTCCGAGGTGATGACAACAGCAGCCTTAACACTTGGGCTTTTTCGGATAAGTTCCAAAACATTTAGGGTACCCCGTATGTTGGTGTCAAAAGTTTCGTGTGGATTTTCATACGAGCGTCTGACAAGCGGTTGGGCCGCGAGGTGAAAAACAATTTCAGGGCGGCTGGCATCAAAGGCCTTTTTCAGCTCGTCAAAGTCACGGACATCCCCGCGGATATCCGTTATTTTATCATCCAGATGTGATAACACATAATTATCGTGCTCACTATACGGAGGAAGTGCATATCCTGTAACATGCGCTCCTGCAAGGTGCAGCCACAGCGATAGCCAGGATCCTTTAAATCCTGTATGACCGGTCACAAGCACGTTTTTATCTTTAAATGTGCCGTCAAACATTTGCTGAAAGTTTATTTCCATAGTTTCCATGGTGTATCACCCGTTTTCCATAGATTATTTACGTTTTCGACATCCTTATAGGTATCAATAGCAGTCCAGAAACCACTGTGCTTATACACGGCGAGCTGACCGTCTGAAGCAAGTTTGTGCAATGGCTGCTGCTCAAAAGCGCAGTCTTCTTTCGGAATATAAGAAAACACGTCGGCGTTCAGTACCATAAAGCCGCCGTTTATAATGTCATCTAAAATCGGTTTTTCTTTAAACCCCTTTGCCAAACCGCCCTGTGTTTCCACAACTCCAAACGGAGAAATTGGATTTACGCCGGTTATGGTAGCTATTTTACCGCATTTTTTGTGGTACTCAATTAATTCAGTGATGTTGACGTTACTCAGGCCGTCGCCATATGTAAGCATAAAGCTTTCACCGTCAATATATTTTTTGATTTGCGAGATGCGCCCTGCGGTTAGTGTTTTTGGTCCGGTATCTACGATGGTGACATTCCAGTCGTCATTATTATCCGTATAATAATGTATGTTTGAATCTTTTCCCGTATGCAACGTAAAATCATTATTACGCCAGCACATTTCCATAAAATATTGTTTAATCATCTCTCCTTTATAGCCTACACAAAGAATAAAATCTTTGAATCCAAAGGATGAATAGGTTTTCATGATATGCCATACAATCGGATTCTCACCGATTTCGACCAAGGGCTTTGGGCGGAATTCGGTCTCTTCACGCATACGTGTACCCATGCCGCCGCAAAGGATTACAGTTTTCATATTTTAAACCCGCTTTCCTATAAAATAATTTATTTCTACACAGAAATACAAAAAATGATTAAAAAACAAATAGGTCAAGCTGTTGTAT
>JARBTU010000231.1 GCA_029240015.1 Oscillospiraceae bacterium
TAATTTAATTTATAAATTTGTCGATATAACTATATAAGATATAAAGTATTTAAACCCATACAAGCTATTTTGTTTTTACTGCGTTAATTCAAAGTGAAGAGGAGGAAGATTTCAAAAATAATACTGGTTTTTAGACAGTTTTTATCTTGACAGAGCTGAAAATTACGAAATATAAGGGAGATTTATTATGGAACCAACGAAAATTAATAAGAAAAGTATCAAGAAAAAACTGATATCGATTACTCTGCTTGGAGTGTTAATACCCACATGTATATTTGCAATAGGTTTAATGTATGCTTTAAATACGATCGGTGAAGATTCTCAAAATGTTGCTTCGGAAAAACTTCTTTCAGAAGCGAAAAATAGCATTCAATATCAAACACAAGTGATGGTTACCAATTCACAGGCTTCATATCAAAAGCTGTCTACAACGATAGAGGAAAATAAATTGATTCCCATGATTCTTGATAATATCAGAAATTCAAAATATGGAGAATTTGGATACTATTTTGTGTATAAATATGATGGGATCCGTCTTGTCTCACCCGAGAATTTGTCTTTAGAGGGGGAGAACGCCATTAACACAAAAGATAAAAATGGCGTTATGGTGATTCAAGAAGTCATCAACCAAAGCAAAAGTGGAGGAGGATTCTTTTCATACATATGGAAAAACCCTGCAACAAATCAGGAAGAGCAAAAAATAACATATGCTGCTCCGCTAAAAATCGGAAGCCAGGAGTATGCAATTGGCACGGGAACATACCTTCCTGTATTAGAAGCGACGAAAAAAGAAATACGTGATGACATAGGCCAAACACAAAGAAGCATGTTACTGCTCATTCCTGTCATTGTTGTAATTGTTGTTCTGATTATTATTTTAAGCATATTTTATTACAATAGAATTCTTATTAAACCGATAAGAAGATTGACCTCATGTGCCAATAAAATTGCGTTGGGAAATATTGAAGATCACATAGTCGCGGAGTCACAAGATGAGATAGGTGAGTTAACAAATTCTTTTTCGGAGATGATTGACAATATCAGAGAGCAATCAGAGAACGCGAAAAGAATAGCGCAGGGGGATCTGGGCTTTGAAATTACGGAGAAATCCGAAAAAGATGAGCTGTCGCTTAGCATGAAAGAGAATCCGAAAAAGATGAGCTGTCGCTTAGCATGAAAGAGATGATGCGCTCTTTAAGAGAGCTTGTTTCGGATTCGGAAACGCTTGTCGAAGCTGCCGCATGTGGAAATTTGCAGGTTAGAGCTGACATATCTAAGCACAACGGAAGTTATCGTGAAATCATCGAAGGTCTGAACAGGACTCTTGATGCCATCGTTACTCCGCTGAATGTAGGACTTGCTCAGCTGGACAAAATGTCCAGAGGAGAGCTGTCTGACATGATTGACAACACCTATCAAGGCGTGTACCACGATTTTATCAATGATTTGAACAGATTAAGAAATTCTCTTTATGACATGTTGGAGCAAACGGATAAAATTACAACCGAAGCGAAGAACGGGAACCTTTCCTATCGTGCGGACTCAAGCAGTTTGAACGGCAGCTTTGCAACCATTGTCGACGGGATCAACGAGACATTGGATGCAACCACCAACCCGATTGAAGAGGCATCCAGCGTGTTGGGCGAAGTGGCAAAAGGGAACTTGCAGGTGAAAGTGACCGGCGAATATGTGGGAGAACATGCAAGAATTAAAAATGCAGTGAACGAAACCGTTGAGTCCTTGTCGTCATACGTCAGCGAAATTGCCTATGTTTTGACCGAGATGGCAGGCGGAAACCTCAATATGGAAATCCGCAATGACTATAAAGGGGACTTCTCGGCCATCAAAGACAGCCTGAACAACATCGTAAGATCGTTGAATGATGTGTTGGGAGATATTAACGAAGCGTCCACACAGGTGGCTTCGGGCGCATCACAGATCTCCGATTCTGCACAAGCGTTGTCACAAGGCTCGACAGAGCAGGCAAGCTCGGTTGAAGAACTCACGGCATCGGTGGATGAAATCGCAGCACAAACCACAAAGAACGCGGAAAATGCGGAGAAGGCCAACAAGCTTGCGCTTACAGCGAAAAGCGATGCCGTGAAAGGTAACGAGCGCATGCAGGATATGCTGGGCGCAATGGGTAAAATCAACGAGTCCTCGGCGAGCATTAATAAGATTATCAAGGTAATCGATGACATTGCATTCCAGACCAACATTCTGGCTCTCAACGCCGCGGTTGAGGCAGCAAGAGCAGGACAACATGGAAAAGGCTTTGCTGTTGTGGCGGAGGAAGTAAGAAATCTTGCGGCAAGAAGTGCAAAAGCAGCGCAGGAAACCGCCGAGTTGATTGAAGGATCGCTTCAGACGATTGAAGACGGAACCAAGATCACCAACAAGACGGCGACGGCGTTGGGACAGATCGTGGAAGCTGTTTCGGAAGCGGCGGAGATCGTGGGAGAAATTGCGGTTGCATCAAGCAACCAAGCATTCGGCATTGCGCAGGTCAACGCAGGTATCACGCAGGTGTCAACGGTTGTCCAACAGAACTCGGCAACGAGTGAAGAAAGCGCCGCGGCAAGCGAAGAGTTGTCAAGCCAGGCGGAGATGCTCAAAGAAATGATCGGAAGATTCAAACTGAAATCCGGCAGTAATTCTCCTTATTCGGGAGCGGACCAAAGTCACACTCCAACCACAGAGGATTCTTCTCACTCCGGCACACCAACCCGGCAGATTATCCTCAGCGACTCCGAGTTTGGCAAGTATTGATTGGGTTGAGGCGGGAATATAGGAATATCAAAAAAGGTGGGATCACATAATGTGACCCCACCTTTTTAATCAGCTATTTCAGAAATCTATGCAATAGGACTTATGTAGGCACAACTTTCTCAATGATTAGGGCCTCTCAGTTTATAGCAAGGATAAACGTTTTAATCAAATCCTCGGCGTATTTTATTTTCTCGGGCTGACAGCTCTCAAGCATTCTAACAATGTTAGAGGTGTCGCTTTCATTTGCCTTACCATACAAAATATAATCTGTAGACAGGTTGAGATGTATCGATATATTATGAAGTGTTTGTATCGACATGCCCTTTATCCCTAATTCAATATCTGAACAAAATTTAGGGGTAACCCCCAATTTTTGGGCAAGCTCCTCTCTGGACATGTTTAAAAACTCACGTTGTTTACGGATTCTTTGTCCCATTTCCTTATAATTTATGCTAATCATACAACATCTCCCCTTTTTTTCTATGTTTTTCATGGTAGATATTCACAAATATAACTTTTAGGGTTGAAAATAAATAACTTATAGGGTATTATTGATAATGAAATAAGTATTCTTTTAGCCTATACTTATGAAAATATCATTAAATTAATTTATTATATACATATTTTTATCAAACTATTTTTCATAAATGTGTAAAATGATTTATGAAAAATATATATTATTCTATTTTTGTAAGATTTATCAACTAAATTTGCGTATAAAATCCTATTTTAATTTTACACTGTTTTGTAAAATATGTCCAACAGTTCATTGTTAGTTTTGACCTTTGAAATTACGATGTTAATAGCAAACTTACCGAAAGGTAGGGACGCAAAGCTACGAGTCTAAAGCAAATTCATTTGCTATGACAGTCGGGTTGCCACGATTATATTTTTATATAAAAGAGTTGTGGTATTCCGCGACTCTTTGTTTTTGCTTTGACAACATTCCCTCATTTTGTTTTGATTTTTCATTTCTATTGACAAAATAATTATACTTCAAAAGGAGCGGACAGAATGTCGAATAAACAAAAAAAGGAAACAGAGCATAACAATGCCCAAAAAGATCGCTATCTTATCTTTTTTATAGAAGTTGAATTCTATGCAATCGAACTAAAAAACGTAGTTGAAATTGTATGTATCCAGCCCATTATAAAATCACCAGATTGCCCGAATTATGTCAAAGGATTTATCCATTTAAGAAACAACGTCATACCTGTTATTGACTTAAGAAAAAGGTTCCGAATGAAAGAAATAGAGTATACCGACAGAACTTGCATTATTGTGGTTGACATAAACGGTGTTTTGACCGGACTTATCGTGGATAAAATCCACGAAGTGACAACTATTGAGGAACAAAACATCATCCCCCCTCCGGTTATCACCAAGAGCGTAAATAAATACGTGAAATCAATGGGTATCATTGCCGACAAAGTGAATCTTATTCTT
>JARBTU010000021.1 GCA_029240015.1 Oscillospiraceae bacterium
GGCGGAACGATAAACGTGGTCCAATCTGTAACAACAATGGAGCAAGGTTTATCGGAAAAGTAATATGGCTGTACATACCGCATCAATTCGGTAATTTTCTCTTCGCTTAGTTGTTTCTTCGCTATCTTTCCATACGTTGTTGGACTAGTCATAAAATTCGAAATATCTATCGGACTATCGCTCACCAACACTTTTTTATGAAGCTCATCAATCCATTGATCTTCTTTATACTTTCCATATTGGTCCTTATTAATATATCCTAATTCAGTCGACTCAATATCAGTGTCAATCTGCAAGATTCCCTTATTCTTTAGTATATTGCAGCTTTTGGTATAGTTTTGATAAATATATACTCTTTCCTGAGTCATGCTGTCTTTTGAACTATATAATTTTAAAACAGCAACACATGCAGATTTCGGTCGATTAATCTGTTCAGAAGAAATCGAATTAACATCTTCTGTTATGGCCTCAAAGAGTTTCTTTTTTTCTTCTGTCGTGAACGACCATTGGGCAGGGTCATAAGTTACCTTTAAATTATTAACAGATTCAACACTCATCTGTATCGATATAGGATTTTTCATATTCTTCATAAAAGAATATCTTTGAGCACCATACTCTTCTGTATTTCTAAGATCGTTCACTTTTTGAACGTTCTCATTGGATATATAGTTATAGTATCTTTTTTGTGTAAGTCCATTTTTTAGCTTATAGTCAATTTCCAGATTAACATACTGAACGTTATCTTCCTCTGGATTATAATAATTATTGCTATCGCCATATTTCGCATTGGTGATTGCGTTTTTGTGGATATCCAAAATTATTTTAATGTTTTGCTCCTGTTTAAAATTAATTATCAAATCCTTAGATGGAGAACCATATCCATACTGAGGGAGTTCAAATCCATTGTATTTTAAATCGACCGACTCTATTTTAGAAATTTCCGGAACCCGCTTTGAATATCCGAATCCTTCCGTCAAATAGGACGCTCCAAAGAATATTCCCAAAATAGCAGATACGATTCCAGCTTTTATCAGGGATTTTAATATTCCTTTAAATCCACGATGAGCAATGGCTTCCAAAACCAAATACGCAATCACACCAAAAACAAATCCTATCATAATGTTGATTACCGCTTGGTTATATCCAAAAACCTTGGAAGAAGATATCCCTACTCCGACTGCAGCGCCCCCCAAAACTGAGAGAATATTATAGAGTGTTTTAAATGCGAAAGGAGATCCCGCACTTTCACTTTTACGCTTTTTATAAAGAACAGTCCCGCCTATAATAAATATTGCTGACCAAACAAGGCTGCAGACACAAATCAGACTAAGCCTGTCAAGATAAAAGAATCCGTGGGCGGTAGAATCATAGTTTCCGTTAATCCCAAAGATCCCCATTGCTAAAACGGGTGAAATAAATGGCAGGATATCATATGTCGTCTGAGCATAATCTCCCATACCCAAATAAATCTTTGCGCAAGCGGACATAATACTTATAACAAATAGGATCGGCGCAATATTAAACATTGCTGTATACGCAAGTGTTTCAAAAGTTGTTCCGCAATTCACCATAATAAAGATGACCACCGAATAAACAAAAGTCAGCCCGCATATAAAGACTTTAACTATTTCAAAAAATGAATCATAACTCATTTCAGTCTGATTCACGAGGTATGGCATGGAGGACAGGCAAATCAAAAGATTTAACAAAACCGGAATCATCAAAACGGTGTATCCCGCTAAATAGTTTGATAAAAACAGATTCTTACGGCTTATTGGTATGCTATGATATACATCAATTGCACGTTTATTGAATAAATAGGAGTTAACCATCAAGGGAATCAGAACAGCAAAAACGCTTGTTGCAATTAAGCTTAAAATCAGCATAGGCATAGGAGAAACCGATTGAAATCGGTACATGCTGTCATCCTGGAAAACCCTGATGATAAAGAAAAGGCCAGAGGTAACAAACCCTATCACAAAATTCATAATCATAAGTCCAATGTTTCTTCTTAATATAAATAAGTAATTACCCAAAAAGCTTGATTGATTATGCAAGGATTTTTGTGTAGTCATATCCCGTTACCTCCATCTCTTTTAAGAATATCTCCTCCAGATTCATCGAAACGACCTGAGTTGCAAGAGGAGAATAGCGCTCTATTTTTTTAATGACATCCTCATATTCGCCTTTTACTACGATATTTGCAAATTTTCCTTCTCCCGAAAAGCTCATCATCTCCATATCTGCGAAATCTTCTTTTTTCACCTCGTGGTCAAACGCTAATTGGATTTTCTGATATCCTTGCTTTAGGCTTTCAAGCTCGCTCGAAAACAGAAGTTTCCCTTTATGGATGATTCCAATGTGGTCACAAAGCTCATCAAGTTCCCTTAGATTATGAGACGAAATAACAACCGTCAGATTTTTTTCGGCAACAATATCTATCAAAACACGGCGAACAAGCTGGCGCATTACCGGATCCAGCCCGTCAAAAGACTCATCGAGCAAAAGATATTCCGGACAGGCGGAAAGCGCAAGCAAAAAAATCGCTTGCCTTTTCATTCCTTTTGAGAATGTAGATATTTTTTTGTTTACAGGAAGTCCAAAAATCCCACACAATCTTTTATACACTTCATCATCAAAGTTATGATAATACTGTTTATAGAACTTCGCCATTAAATCAAGCGTTGATTGAGATAAAAAATATGGATCATCAGACACCATAAAAATTTTGTGCTTCGTAAACGGATTTTCAAAAACGCTTTGTTCTTCCACCAAAACCCGCCCGAACTCGGGTTTATAAATTCCCGACACAAGCCGCAGCAATGTGGATTTTCCCGCTCCGTTGGACCCCACAAGCCCGTATATGGAGCCTTTTTTTATTTGAAGGTCTTCCACATCTATGGCAATATAATCATCAAACTTTTTGATGACGTTATCCAGTCTAATCATAAATCCACCTCATCTTTATTTTTTCCACTGTTATGTTGGAACACCTCTTGTTCAATCACTCTGATTTCACCAAGGGTTATTCCTATCGATTTTGCAGATTCAAAATCTTTTTTAATTCGATTCTTTGTTTCTCTCTTCACCAAATCAAATCTTTCTGTATCATCTGAAACAAAGCTTCCTTTTCCCACCATGGAATAAATCACTTTTTCACGTTCCAGTTCCTGATACGCTTTTTGAATGGTGTTCGGATTGATTCCAAGTTGTTTTGCCAATACTCTTACCGAGGGAAGCTGTTCGTTCGGCTTCATCACGCCAATCATAATATTTTGAATAATTTGTTCTTTTAACTGCTCATATATTGGCTTTCCGTTTAGGAACCCAAGTGTTATCATACAATCACCTCCACTGTATCAACCGTACTATATCTATTAATACGGTTTTAGTATACCCTATTTTATGAGCGGCGTCTATGTGAAATACAACCAAAAATATTTTTATTTAGTTGTAATAATGGTATATGAATCCCATTTTGTTTCAAAACTATAGAATATTTGCTAAGTATACTGTAGACTGTTATATTAGGATAGTTTGGATTATTTTTAATGATTAGATTCCTATTCGGATTTCTATATTGATAAATCCCAGAAGAAGACACCAGAAAAGAGGATATACTATGAGGAAAACAAAAATTATTTGTACACTTGGTCCGGCAACGGACAACGAAAATATTATTAAGCAACTGATGTTGTCGGGAATGGACGTTGCCCGTTTTAACTTTTCCCATCAAACGCATGATGATCACAAAAAGCGTTTTGATACCATTGTTAAGTTTCGGCAAGAACTTAACCTTCCGATTGCGACCTTACTTGACACGAAGGGCCCTGAAATCAGAATAAGGCAACTTAGAGAAGGAAGGGCAGAGCTTGTCAGCGGAAATAAAATCACCCTGACCACTCAGGAATTGCTGGGTGACGCTCAAATCGTTTCGATTACTTATAAAGACCTCCCTAAAGACATTCGCATCGGAACCAAGATTCTGATTGATGACGGTCTGATTGAGCTGAAAGTAGATAAATTTGACTCGGAAAATATAGAGTGTACCATCTTAAACGGCGGAATGATTTCCAACAACAAAGGGATCAACGTTCCCGGCGTTACTTTATCCTTACCATATATCAGCGAAAAGGATGAGCAGGACATCCTTTTTGGTATTCAGACGGGCTTCGACTTCGTCGCTGCATCTTTTACCCGTTCAGCGGATGATATTCTTCAAATCAGAGATATCTTAACCCGCAACAATGGTTCACACATTAAAATTATTGCAAAAATTGAAAATTCCGACGGCGTAAACAATATTGATGAAATTATCAGAGTATCTGACGGAATCATGGTTGCGCGCGGTGATATGGGTGTAGAGATTCCTTTCGAAGAAATCCCTGTTCTGCAAAAAATGCTGATCAAAAAAGCATATAACGCAGGAAAGCAGGTCATCACTGCAACCCAAATGCTCGATTCGATGATGAAGAATCCGCGACCGACAAGAGCAGAGACAACCGACGTTGCCAACGCAATTTATGACGGAACCTCCGCTATCATGCTATCAGGCGAGACCGCCGCGGGAATATATCCTGTTGAATCTTTAAAAACAATGGCGAGAATCGCTCTTCGGGCGGAGCAGGATATTGATTATGAAAAACGTTTCCGCTTTCGGGACATCAACGATGCGCCGAACGTGACCAACGCAATCTCCCACGCAACGGTTACCACCGCACACGATATGGGCGCTTCGGCAATTATTACCGTTACAAAAGAAGGGCAGACCGCAAGAATGATCAGCAAATATCGTCCTTTACCTCCAATCATTGGCTGTTCTCCAAGCGAAATCGTCTGCAGACAGATGAATCTTTCTTGGGGTGTCATTCCTGTCCTTGTCAATGAAATCGAAGATACGGATGACCTTTTTGATCACTCGGTGGAAATGGCCATTAATTATAATCTGTTGCAAAGCGGCGACTTGGTTGTCATCACTGCGGGAATTCCTCTGGGCGTATCGGGAACCACCAATATGCTGAAAGTCCACATTGTCGGGAACATTCTGGTGGAAGGAACAGGCGTTACAAAAGGCACCGCATGCGGGAACCTTTGCGTTTGTGCCAATGAACAGGAAGCACTTGTACACTTTAAAGCAGGGGATATTCTTGTGATTCCGAAAACCTCCAACAATATTTTGGACTTGCTGAAACAATCAGCAGGCATCGTCACCGAAGAATACGGACTCCAATCTCATTGCGCCGTAGTTGGTCTGGCTTTGGACATTCCTGTTATCATTGGAGCAGACAATGCGACCCATATCTTAAAAAGCGGAACGACCGTTATGATGGATGCTTCCCGAGGCATCGTGTGCTGCGAAACAAAAAAAGACTGACCTTTCACGAATGTCGCGTCTACATTGCAAAACCTGGAACAATGTGTTAAAATAATTGAGGTTTATTAAAGTTTCGGGAAGGGATGTTGTAATCATGGCAGAGCAGGAAAACGCACTGCGAGCACTCCAGCTTAAACTTGTATCCATGCTGGATAAAGTAGACAAATTTTGTAATGAGAACGATTTTACCTATTATTTGATCGGCGGAAGTGCCTTGGGCGCGGTTCGTCACGAAGGATTTATTCCGTGGGACGACGATGTGGACATTGCGATGTCCAGACCGGAGTTTGAACGGTTTGAGCAATTGGCACAAGGCCGAAAGATTGATGGACTGCTTTATGAACCTGTGGAAATGCACAGCTTTCCCGAAGCTCCTATCGGCTTTTTATATGACGTATCCGACCCTTCGATTCCACTTCCTGAATGTCCTTGTATCGATATCTTTCCACTTGACGGCATCCCTGATTCAGACTCTGACAGAAAAAAACAAAAAATATTTTCTTATCTTTATCATATTTCTACCTATCGCCAGCCATCCAGCAACCGTGGCAGACGTTCCTATGTCATCACTAAGCTGTTTGTAACACTCACTCCCGCCTTTTTATTTCGATTTTATCAAAGAACAGCGAAGAAGATGATCACAAAATGGGATACCCAGACGAGCAAAAACTGGGCGAATATTTTCGGCATGGCGCGCTATCACAAGGAAATTATGCCCAAAGAATACTTCGGCACGCCACTGAGAATGAACTTTGAGGGAAGAATGTTTCCCATCCCGGCAAAACCGCATGAATATCTAACCCATCTGTATGGGGATTATCAGGAACTTCCTCCTGTGGAAAACCGCCAGCCAAAGCACATGGATTTGAAATGGGAGGGCCACGGGTAATGAACATTCCTTACTTCAGTATCGTGATGGCAGCATATAACGCAGAAAAATATATTTCCGATACCATAGACAGCGTTCTTTGCCAAACCTATCCCGATTTTGAATTGATTGTTGTTGACGACGGTTCGACCGACGACACCGCGTCGATTTTAGAGCAATATGAAAAAAGAGACCCCCGTATAAAGATTTTATCTCAACCCAACAAAGGTCCTTCGGAGGCCAGAAACAACGGCATTTCCGCTACATGCGGAACCTATCTCTATCTGATGGATTCGGATGACTTACTGATGCCGACCCTTCTTGATGAATTTCATCACACTACGATACAAAATGGATGCTCCTTTGCCGCATGCGGATATCAGATGGACATGGTCAGCGAACGCCAGACTACGTCCAAAATCTTTTCACATGAAGATCTTGTCTTAAAAAACAGGTCGGAATTTTTAGACATCCTGCCGACGCTAATGAATGAGCACTTAATGTATGTTGTGTGGAACAAAGTTTATTTGAGACAGATGATTACGGATAATGGCATCAAATTTACAAGCTACCGTAGTTGCGAGGACAGACTTTTTAATATAGCAGTTTTTAATTGTGCAGAAAGCTTTTGTTTTATCGATCAACCGCTGTATCATTATTTTTGCCGCGGAAACGCAAGCCTTGTCAATCGTTATCTTCCGGACAAGCTTGAGTCCCTCGAAGCATTCTATGATGGGATGAATTTATTGTTTCAAAAAGCTTCTAAACTTGATGATAAAAATCAATCCCTTTTTTCTTGCCTATTCTTAAAAGGTATTCTTGCCTGTTTCGTCACGATATTCAACCCTTCCTGCCCGCTTGACGCAAAAGGGAAGAACGACTACGTAAAACAAATTCTTAACAGGGACTCGGTTCGGTCCGCGGTTTCTTTATGCAAGACTGGAGGTCTTTCGTTTAAACTGATTGTGCTTATTCTTAAAACACGCTTTGTTTGGCTTAACAAGCTGATGGCGTGGGGGATCGATTTTACAAGCACCAGGGCAGCCGCATTATTATTTAAGTTAAAGCACAAGTCTTCTTCTAATTTATAACCCTTTTATAAACAAAAAACAGCCTGATAAATCCATATCAGGCTGTTTTTATTAGAAGGAATTCTTCTAATCTACTTTTTGATAACTTTAAATGTGTCTGCAATATTCTTAGCTGCTTCGCTTGCCGAAACGCCATTCAACTGCTTGTCCTCCGTGGAAACACAAACCGTAACCTCATCCAAAATAGGATAGCACTGAACATTTTTCGTTTTTTGGCCGCTCTTCTCGGAAATGTAGCTTAACATTACAACTTGATGTCCCCCGGCTTTATATTTCTCCCGTTTAAACTCTGTCACTTGAGTCCCGTAAGTGGCAATCATCTTTTCGAAATCCTTTGTATCCCCAGCAAGCATTTTCTCATATATTTTTAAAGACTGCTCGTCCCCGGAAACCTTATAGTTCATAATTCTTACGCCATCATTGGACTGCATCATATCCACAGGCGCAAAAAAATGCATGCCTGTTCCAAAGCTTCGACTTACTTCCTGCCAGCCGACCGGAATCTGGTATGAATAATTCCCATCCGAGAACTCTTGCGTCTCGAATGATACCTTTTGGTTTATACCCGAATTTTTGCAGGAAACAAGGCTGATCATCAAAACAAGAATAATGCCTGCCGACAATATTTTTTTCAAAAATTTCCCCTTCAAATTAACGCTCCTTTCCCATGATTCTAGACATCTATCTGATATTCTTTCACACAAATCCCACAAGACTTTACCGATTATTCAAAATCAGCCCATCTTTACGCAGCAATATTGTATAAAGATAAGCTGATTTTACGTTTTGTATTAGAATCTATATTTTTACAATTTCGCCATACACTTCGCCAGCGCATCCTGCCGCGTTGGATTCATCCGTATCAATATGCATTGCAAGGGCAAAACTTTCAGATACCCGCACTACAACATCCCCGTAAATCGTTCTTCTTTTTGGCGTGTCTATTTTTACCCAAACAATTTCTTTATCCGAAACGGAAAGATTCTTTGCATCTTCGCTCGTCATGTGGATATGGCGTTTTGCAACAATTACGCCTTCTTTAAGCTCAACCTCTCCCGCTGGACCAACAAGCTTGCAGGTTGGTGTTCCACAGATATCTCCCGATTCACGAATCTCACAACAGACGCCAAGACATCTTGCGTCGGTTGCACTCACTTCCACTTGTGTAGATGGGCGTTCAGGACCCAAAATTGTCACGTTCTTGATGGTTCCTTTTGGTCCCACCACGTCAACACGTTCCGCGCAGGCAAACTGCCCCGGTTGTGAAAGGTCTTTTTTGTTGGTCAATTCTGCGTCTTCTCCAAACAAGATCTTTAAGTCCTCTTTTGTTACATGAAGATGCCTTGCTGATGTTTCTACAATAAATTTTTTGTCCATTTTTCTTCCTCCAAAATTTTTATTCCAACCCTGTTGCTTTATTCTCAACCTCGGTTTTAATCATCTCAATAAAATCGTCTGTTGAAAGTTGACCCATGTCTCCATTTTTTCTGGAGCGAACCGCAACGGCTGCCGATTCCATTTCTTTATCCCCGATTACAAGCATATATGGAATCTTTTCAAGCTGAGCTTCTCTTATCTTATAGCCGATTTTTTCATTTCGGTCATCCATTTCTACGCGCAGTCCCTGCGCCGCCAACTTTTGCTGAACCTCTCTTGCAAACTCATGCTGACGTTCTCCAATCGGCAGAATGATTGTCTGAACAGGGGAGAGCCAAGTTGGAAGTGCGCCCGCGTATTTCTCGATCAAAAGAGCCAATGTTCTTTCATAACATCCAATGGATGTTCTGTGTATAACATACGGGTTCTTCTTTTGTCCGTCTGCGTCTATATATTCCATGCCAAAACGAGCGGCAAGCTGGAAGTCGATTTGAATGGTAATCAGTGTGTCTTCTTTGCCGTGAACGTTTTTAATTTGAATATCAAGTTTTGGGCCATAGAAAGCCGCTTCACCATCTACTTCCTCATAATCGATGTCAAGATGGTTAAGAATATCTCTCATGAGGTTCTGAACCGATTCCCATTCCTCCGGCGAACCGATATACTTCTCTTTGTCGTTTTCGTCCCATTTAGAAAAACGATAGGAAACATCATCATCCAGACCCAGCGTTTTGAGCATAAAGTTTGCAAGGTCGATACAGCCCTTAAATTCTTCTTCCAGCTGGTCAGGACGACAAGCAATATGCCCCTCTGAAATGGTAAACTGGCGCACACGGATAAGCCCGTGCATTTCACCCGATGCTTCATTTCTAAATAATGTGGAGGTCTCGCCCAATCTCATCGGAAGTTCGCGATAGCTGCGCATTCTGGACAAATATACCTGGAACTGGAACGGACAAGTCATCGGACGAAGCGCAAAAGCCTCTTTCCCGTCTTCGTCGTCGCCCAACACAAACATTCCTTCGCGGTAATGATCCCAGTGACCTGATATCTTATATAAATCACTTTTCGCCAAAAGCGGTGTTTTGGTCAAAAGATATCCTCTTTTTTGCTCTTCATCTTCCACAAAGCGCTGTAAAAGCTGAACCACTCTAGCCCCTTTCGGCATCAAAATTGGTAAACCTTGACCGATATAATCTACCGTGGTAAAGAATTCAAGTTCACGACCGATTTTATTGTGGTCACGTTTTTTTGCTTCTTCAAGCATTGAAAGATGCTGTTCCAGCTCACTTGCTTTTGGGAAGGCAACCCCATAGACTCTTTGAAGCATCTTGTTGTTGGAATCTCCCCTCCAATAAGCACCCGTACATTGCGTCAATTTAATTGCTTTGACCGCGGCAGTGGACAAGAGGTGAGGACCCGCACAAAGGTCTACGAAATCACCCTGTTGATAAAAGCTGATAGCTTCGCCTTTGTAGGAATGTTCTTTAATCAGCTCAACTTTATAATCTTCACCTTTTTGCTCCATAAGGGCAATGGCCTCATCACCCGAAAGCTCAAAACGAGTAATCTCCAAGCCCTCTTTTGCGATTTTTTTCATCTCTGCTTCGATTCTGGTCAAATCATCCTGGATAAAAGGATGGTCGCTGTCAATATCATAATAAAACCCATTGTCAACAGCGGGACCAATTGCAAGCTTTGCGTCAGGATATAATCTTTTTACCGCCTGTGCAAGAATGTGAGATGCCGTATGCCAAAAGGTTTTTTTGCCGTCGGCATGCTCAAAGGTTAATATCTCCACCTCGCTGTCACGGTCAACAGCAGTTCTCAAATCACAGACTACGCCGTTTATTTTAGATGCACAGGCAGATTTATAAAGTCCCATGCCCAAATCTTTTGCAATGTCAGCAACAGTGATCCCATCCTCATACTGTTTCACTGTTCCGCCTTTTAGTGTTACATTTATCATATATCTCATTCCTTTCAATTTAATTTTTCAAACAAAAAACACCTCACCCCAACAATGGGATGAAGTGTTAAAACTCCACGGTTCCACCCAAATTGCGCCCCAAAAAAAACTCTTCGAACGCCACTTTAGCTGTTTTAAGCAAGATAACGGATGCTCAAAATCCGTTGCGCATTTTGACGCAAACTCCAAGGTCGGTAGATTATTATAAATCTTCACCAGCTTCGCTTGCAGCCCAATCGGCGAAACCTCTCTTTTGTGAGGAGTATTTTATAATATCTTTCCTTGTCAACGCTTTTCAATATTTCCACCTATTATAGTATCACTGTCGCTTTTGATTGTCAACACTCCGAATCGTGATAAAGCAAAAACTTTTATCGATACTTAAAGTCATTGAACTTTTGTTTTAGTTTTCTCATTATTTTGCTTTATATAATCTTTAGCGGCTTAAAAACAACATATCTAAAATACAAAGCTGTTTACTCAATACATCATGGGTTTGCACAAACACAGTTGTCATCAAAATAATAGGTTTTGCCCCCTATAGTGGCTGTGCCTTTAGCAAGTTTATAATCTCCCCATGCGTAATACCAGTAGCCATAGAATTTCATCCAACCTGTTTTCATCAACTTACCGCTTGAAGCGTCAAATGTGCAAGATTGCCCGTCTATTGTTTTTGTTCCTGTGAACATGGAACCATCCGTGTTTAAGTAATAAAAAAAGCGCTCTATTTGCCAAAGACCTGTAGCCATCGCTCCTTCTAAACTTCCTGATGGCCTTAAATAAAACCATTTTCCACCTATTTTCTGCCATCCTTTTAGCATTTGACCATTTGTATCAAGGTAATACCAATACCCATCCCTATATTTCCATCCTGTATACATCATACCGTTTGGATCAAAATAGTACCAGTATCCATCAATCTTCTCCCATCCAATGGATAATTGTCCGAGGGTATTAAAATAATACCACTTACCTCCAATTTGCTTCCATTCATATAAAAAGCCACCGGCAAAATTCAAATTAAACGCGTGAAGAAATTTATATGCTTCAGTAAAATCTGTAACAATGTTTCCGCCACCAAAATCCGTACGAGCACTAGTTATCCCAATTATGGTTGTACTCCCATCCGTATTTCTGTAATAAACAGGTCCACCGCTGTCTCCGCCTATAACATAATTAGTACATTGAATTAATTTTGTGCCAAAAGCTACAAAATTAAGATTTGTAATTTTTCCTGATGTTAAGCCTGTTTTAAATCCATTTTTATAAACAGTTTGTCCTATTGCCAATGCAGAAGGGTTTTGGTTATAAGAATCAAGAAATCCTACATCATATTCAAACATATTATCAAAATTTATGTTGTTACTGCCATTGTTCGTATATGGGATAAATGCTCCGTCAACATCTCCCATGTAAGGAGAACTTATTGTACATGTCCCAATCTCTGAAGCAGAACTGATACTATCTCTCCAACATATGCTTTTTTACCAGCAGAGACACAGTGTCCTGCAGTGACTACGCCAAAGCGTCCCGATGAATCTGTCGCATAGAAGCCTAAACTGTAATACCCTTCACCTTCCTCTCTTGCTATTTTCCCCGCTCTACTACCAACAGTTTTACTTGTTTTCACATCTTCATAAAGATTTTTAACAACAGAAGATTGGGCATCAATACTACTAAGTCTATTTCCCAAATCCAACTTAAAATTAGATACCTTATCTTTTACTTCTTCTTTTGTATCCTTAACTACTTTAATATCATTATTAATCTCATCAATAGAGACTTTATCTATTTTAAATGTATCCGTTTCAGCAAATAATAAATCAAACACCTGTTTTAACTCTGCCATTGAATTTTCACAAGGATGTATAATGATATTTCTATCCTTCAAAAGGTCTTTTTTATTCATATCTTTCAAATTTACATTTAACACATCATTTTCATCAATGTAAATTCCGCCGTACTCATCTTCTGTCAAATTTGCCTTTACAAATTGCCCATTATTTATAGCTTGTTCCTGATCTTTTGCTTCCTGAATCATTTCTTCTTCAGTAATTTTTTCCGTTTTTCCTGCATTGTACTTTTCGTCGGCGGAATCATCCAATTGGGCAGATTCGGATTTTAACCCACTTAAATCTACTGTTACATTGTCATCTCCTACTGCATTAATATCCATTGGTAAGGTAATGTTTAAAATGAAAATTACAACAAATGTCAATACACAAATCTTCTTAAACGTCTTCATCTTTTAAACTCCTTATTCTCTAATTAGAATTAGCTGGACTTGTCGTTACAACTTTATAAACTACCTTAACTTTTGAAGATTTTAATAAATCTATTACCTCGTTGGGCACATCCGTTGGGACGGATGAGTTCGATTGTTCTCTTGGATTTTTTATTACCTCAACAACATTGTTGATTTCATCAATCGAAATATAATCGATTTTCAGTTGATTTGTTTTAGTTCCTATTAACTCAAAGGCTTGTTTAAGTTCGGTCATCGAATAGTCGCAAGAATGTATAATAATATTCCTATTTTTCAAAACATCTTTTTTACTCATATCTTTCAAATTTACATTTAGAACATTATTGTCATCTATGTAAATTCCACCATATTCATCCTCTGTCAAATTTGCCTTTACAAATTGCCCATTATTTATAGCTTGCTCTTGGTTTTTAGCTTCTTGGACTTGGTCTTCTTTACTCATACTTTTGTAAGCAAACACCGATGCCGCACCTATAATCAG
>JARBTU010000232.1 GCA_029240015.1 Oscillospiraceae bacterium
GTCAAATTATATGAATAATACTTCATTAAGCAATCCAACTATTTAACACAAATAATTGGTATTGAAATTCATTATATTATATGGTATAATTTGTCATACAATTCTACATCTTGGAGGAAACAAAACATGAAAAAAACTGTCGGCGTACTCACTGCAATCGGATTGTGTTGCTCTATACTGGTTGGCTGCGGTTCTAAACAAACCAATCTATCTTCAACAACTATTTCAACAACCACTTTATCATCTACTGCTGATTCCTCTTTGGTTTCGTCCTTCATCTCATCTAAGCAAGAAATATCCTCCAAAAAATCTGTTTCAGTGTCAACATCCTCAAAAAAGACCTCTGTCTCTACCAGTTCCAAAAGAAACACTGTAACAAGTTCAAAGTATAACACATCTTCCAAAACAAAAACAACCAGTTCAAAAAGCAACAGTAATGACACTGCTTTGCGATCCACCAAACCGATTACTCCGAATTATGATAAAAAACCAGCAAAAATTCTTATTCTTGGGAATAGCTTTGTAGCGTCTTCTAACATCAAGTACATTTTAGACACACTTAACTCTGAAAACAAGCAAAAGTTGGAAGTTACAGGTGAGAGTGTCGGTTTTTATTCCGTCACAAAATATTACATCCATTTGGCAGACTACCCTTTAATCACTGACGGTTACTATGATGTAATATTTCTATGTGGTATTTTTGGTGCTGAAGACTATGTAAACGTGGAAAAATTTGTGCAGGAAATTAAAAACACAAAAACCAAGGTTGTTCTCTTTCCCGCTGAAAATGAATATCCTTTGGGAATTGAGCAAGCCTTCAAAGATAACAAAAGCATCGGTCTTGCTTACTGGCTCAAGGCCACAAATACTTTATATCAAAAAGGATTTTCTAAATTAGACCTTTGCATCAATGATGAATATATGCATACCAATCAACTGGGAGGATATCTTGGGGCTTCTATGATTTACAGCTATCTGTTTCAGAAAAAACCCTCAGACACGATTTCCGATTTTATGATTAATAATTTTTCAGATTTGATTCCAGGAAACAGCCAGAGCGAGAAAGAATCCAAGCTTGAAGTAATCCGCAATGTTGCATACGACACAATATTTAAATAAAACGTTTTAAAAAGCTGTCTGAATTGCTTCAGACAGCTTTTTTTACAAACTGTTATTTTTATATTTTTCTCGTGTTGCCAATCCGCCTCTTATGTGCCTTTCTTGTTTGTTGATTTCAAGCACTTTTTTTACTTCATTATATAAATGCGGATTTACTTTTTTTAAAATTTGGGTTACGTCCTTATGTACGGTCGATTTCGAAATACCGAACTCTTTTGCGCATGATCTTACCGTTGATTTATTTTCAACAATGTACTGCCCGAGCAAAACACTCCTATCTTCGTATTGTATAGTCCCTTTCAAAGCGCAACACCCTCTTTTTCAAATATGTTTCAAGACATATATATGCAAAATATGGTGTTTATATACTGAATTTTCCTATGGATGAAAATAAAAGCCCATTCAAAAAAACAGGGTTATCTGTTTAAACAAACAACTCTGCTTTTTCATTACGATTTATTAAATATCATCTTCATTTTCAAGGTTATGCCAAATGTTTTGAACATCATCATTGTCTTCAAGATGATCAAGAAGCCTTCTCATTTTTATTTTGCTTTCTTCCTCCGTCAACTCTGTATATGTAGAAGGAACCTGCTCAATCTCGGCCGATAAAAATTGATAACCCCTGCTTTCAAGCGCTTCGCGTACAGCACTAAAATTAGACGGTGTAGTGAAAACCTCCGCCATATCTTCCTCAAAGTTAAAATCATCCGCACCGGCAGCAATAAAATCTTCCATTGCTTTGTCCTCGTCTTTACAGCCTTCCAAAACGATTACACCTTTTTGCTCAAACATAAAGGACACACATCCTGTTGTACCAAGGTTTCCGCCAAACTTGTCAAAATAATGGCGAATGTCAGATGCCGTCCTGTTTCTGTTATCGGTCAAGCATTCAACAATAACGGCAACTCCGTTAGGGCCGTATCCTTCATAAACAATGGTCTCATAGCTGTTTTTATCTCCGTCTCCTGCGGCTTTTTTAATAATACGTTCTATGTTATCGTTCGGAACATTATTTGACTTGGCCTTAGCAATCAAATCTTTGAGTTTTGAATTGGAATTCGGGTCCGCTCCGCCTTCTCTTACCGAAACAGCGATTTCACGCCCTATCTTCGTAAAAACTTTCGCCTTTTGGGAATCCGTCTTTTCTTTTTTTCTTTTAATGGTACTCCATTTCGAATGTCCTGACATAATGACCTCCATGTTTAAAGGAATTTTATTAAAGATTTAAAATTATATTTAAAGTATAATAAAATATATTTTATCAAAAAACAAGCTTTCATGCAAGCAAATATTTAGATAGTTTGTTATTTTTTTAAATAAATCTCAAATGAAACACACCGAATATGAGCGAGATTATATCACATAATAATATTGTAGAGTCAATATGCTCTGCCATATCAAAAATGTTCTATAATCCACTTTAGTTCATTTTTAATATGAATTATTAAATTAGAGAGGTGAGTTAAAATGCCAAAAAATCAAAACAATAACAGAAATAAGAACAACCAGGACAATAACAGAAATAATAATCAAGAAAATAATCAGAATCAGAACAACAACCAGGAGAACAATAACCAGAATCAGAACCAAAGCAAAAACAATAAAAACAAAAATTATTTCGAGTAATCGTGTATTCTTGACTTTATCTTTTATCTTTTTCTAATGATATAGTGCCGCAAATATAATTTGCGGCACCATTTTTTATTTCTGTTCCTTTATTGGTTTAAATCCTTCTCCTAAAACCTCACCCGCGTCTGTTACCATCATGAACGCTGTCGGGTCAACCATATTGACAATTCTCTTAACTTTATAAAACTCGTTTTTTCTAACAGCGCAAACAATCATATTTCTGTCTGCACTTGTGTAAGCCCCTTTTCCACTCAAGATGGTTGCTCCCCGTTTGAGCTCGGAAATAATGGCCTTTGAAACATCTTCCCCATATTGGGTAATGATAAAAACCATT
>JARBTU010000233.1 GCA_029240015.1 Oscillospiraceae bacterium
CTAACAGCATTGCGATTATAGGGAATGGAGATATTACCGATAACAGCCTCGACGATCCATCTTTCCCTGGAATAAGTGTAGCAAAGGCTAATGCAGAATATGATATGCTCAACAGCATAGTAAATAACAACAAAGATGGACTTCCTCCTTTAATATACGCAGTAGGAAACCATGATTTACGTGGAGGAGACGGATACACAGCACAACTCCAACGTTTTTTATCCAAAACCGGAACGACCGACACAAATGGAAAGGCATATTACTATAAAGAAATAAACGGTGCAAAGTTTATTGTTTTAGGGTCAGAGCATACAGGCGAAAATGAATATAATAACGCGGAGTTATCACAACAACAATTAACTTGGTTTGAAAATACACTGAAAGAACACTCAAAACTAAGGGAACCAATATTTGTATTTTTGCATCAGCCTTTAAAGAACACTACAGCGGGAACCACCGGAGGATTCCAGTGGCATGGTGTAAATCAGGATGCAAAAGTAAGAGAAATATTAAAAAAATATCCTCAGGCAGTATGGTTTTCGGGTCATACTCACTGGGAACTTGAATCTAACAGCAATATGTTTACCGGATATGGTAAAGATTTTTCCGCATTTAACGACGGTGGTGTTGGTAAACTTTATACTGACAATGATAAAGATAAAGAAGGAAGTCAAGGACTTTTTGTGGAGGTCTATAAAGACAAAATACTTGTAAAAGGTCGTGACTTTGAAAATAAATTATGGGTAACTTCAGCGCAGTTTATGATTGATACAACCCTTCCATCTGTCGAAAAAGTGAAAGAGTGGACAAAAGACAATGCAACAACATTAACGAACCAATCAGACATTCTTAGCCTATACAATGAATTATCAGAGCTAGGGACAGATAAAGGAAGCTTCAATGATGTCTTTACACTTGTATCCAGCGCAAAAGATTTTCTAAACAGTATTGATGATATTGTCAAAACTTTAAGAGAAGATCTAGATATATTAAAACAACAGACAAAAGAAAATACAGTAAACAAAGAATTACTCGACACAGCCATCAACAACCTGGCAAAGCTCACAACCGAACAAAAAGCTCTTTTACCTGATTCGCAGGAGATTGTGTCTTCAGCTCAAAACAACTATAACAAAAATGAGGAAGCAAAAAAGAGAAATATTACAGCATTCAAACTCATTGATTCAAAGGGGAATCAATATCCTTGCATCATAAATCAAAGCAATATTTCTGTTACGCTTCCATATGGATCATCTGTAAAAGAAATGAAACTTGTAATTACACCGAATGCAATTGATGCAAGAATAGCTATAAATGGCGTGGCTTATAACAAAGAAATCAAATACAATTTGTCCTCCCCTGTTCAAATTAAGGTTACAAGTCCTGCCGGAGAAAAATACGGTTCTGACTATAAGCTCACTGTATCCGTACAGAAGCCTAAGAACGGCTGGGAGCAATCGGGAAACAAATGGTACTACTATCAAAACGATATAAAGCAAAAAAATAAATGGATAAAATCAAGCAACAAGTGGTATTATACTGACTCTTCCGGAATAATGGCTACCAGTTGGAAGAAGATTAGTGGTAAGTGGTACTATTTTGACGCTTCAGGTTCTATGGCTACCAACTGGAAAAAGATAAGTGGAAAATGGTACTTCTTCGCATCTACCGGTGAAATGAAAATCGGTTGGCAAAAGATAAGCAGCAAGTGGTATTATTTCCAAAGCTCTGGAGAAATGATTGCAAACACATCAAAAAGAATAGCAAATAAAATCTATAAATTCAATAAAAGCGGTGTTTGCTTAATCTAATTAAACAATTTAAACTAAAACAAAAAACAAGCAGAATTTTTCTGCTTGTTTTTTTGTTATGTTCCTATGAAGCGAGCTTAAAGTAATAAATTTTTACTATTTTAAGTTAACTTGTTGATATAGGATGAAGGAGAACAGCCAAATTTTCGCTTAAAAGCTTTTGAGAAGGTGTATATATCAGGATAACCGACTCTGCAAGCAGCATCACTGACTGAAGAATGATGCATTGACATCAGTTCAATTGCTTTTACAAGTCTTACATTTGTCAGATATTGATATAAGGTTATTTTTTCATATTCTTTAAAAATCTTTCCGAGATAGTTTCGGCTGAGTCCCAGACTTGACGCTAAACTCTCAAAAGAAACAGACAGCGGATAATTGATATCCATGTAATTTTTTGCTTTTGCAACATAATCATAAGTGGCATCCACAGTGCTGTCAAGATGCTCAAGCAATGTAATCAGCTCATATATTTTAGCGCAGGTATAATATTCCCTCCCCTTTTGAACTTTATCAGCATTTTTAAGATCTGAAAAAATATGTTCCGCCTGCGGGAGTGTGATTAAATGATTATTCTTTATAACATGAATATTCAGACTTGTTTCAAAACCAATCCAGCTGTAATGCCATGGATTGTTGTCGTCAGTATAGTATACATTTACCTTATTCGGATGAATAATCGATATCTGTCCTTTGGAGGTCACATAATCAGTCCCATCAATATGAAATACACCGCTGCCGGAAAAAACATAATGCAAAAGATAATAATCAAAAATTATAGGTCCTCTTCTAAACCCCGGATTGCACTTTTCCTCTCCGCAATCCAATGGATTTATATCCTTAAAATTCATATTCGATATAGGGATATATCGTAACAATATCATCACATCCTAAATTGAAAAATGATAAATTTCTTTTTTTAATAAAGTAGTCTAAAAAGCAATTTATTTATTTATAAAGTTGGTTAAATTTTACTTATGTTTATAAAATATGTGCAAAATAGTATATAACTATAATAAATTATAATTAACAAAAAAACAACCAATATTTAAAAATGACAAATAAAAATAGATAATTCACATTTGATATACCGCACATAAGTGCTATACTTTTTATATAAATATTTTACGGAGGTGCCAAAAATTGAAACCAAAAAATACTGTTTTCAGTCGTATTTTATCAATAATACTGGCTGTTACTGTTTCTGGAGGACTTTCTTTGACAACAGCATTAGCAGCAAATACGTCTGATAACCCTG
>JARBTU010000234.1 GCA_029240015.1 Oscillospiraceae bacterium
TGGTCTCTTTAATTTCAGCCAGATCTTTTGCCAACTGCTCTTCCATTTGCTTTAGCATCCCGTCCACAAAAGTATTGGTTGCTTTTTTTAGCTCTCTTGACTGGGATTGAGCCTGGCTTACCATTTCGTTGGCTTTTGTTTGTGCCTGCTTAATGATTTCTTCCTGATTGACCATCCTTTTGGCTCTTTCCTGCGCTTGCCTAACAATGATTTCCGCCTCAGCGTTTGCGTCTTCAATAATTTGCTTCCTGTCTTGGACGATAAGCTTCGCTTGTTTGATCTCGGCAGGCATATTCAGTCTAATATCACCCAAAAGCTCGTGAAGCTGCTCAACATCAATAACACACTTTCCTCCGGAAAGCGGCAATCCCCATGCTTTATCCAACAATTCATCCATCGTGTCTAAAATGTCAGTTATGTTCATTTCACTTCTCCTCACTTTTTTCAAAACGTTTTTTGATGATATCCAATGTGCATTCCGGCACAAAATCTTCAATGTTCCCGCCAAGCGATGCAATTTGTCTGACAACACTGGAACTTAAATACATGTTTTCAGCACTCGTGGTTAAAAAAACGGTTTCCGCCTGATCATTAAGTTTCTTATTTGCAAGCGCCATTTGAAATTCATATTCAAAATCAGAAACAGCCCGCAATCCTTTTACAATCGCACATGCATTTTTCAAACTGACATACTCCGCCAGTAAGCCTTTATATGTATCCACCTCCACATTATCCATATGAGCGATGGACATGTTAATCAACCGAACCCGTTCTTCAACATGGAACGTGGATTGTTTTTCAAGGTTTATGGAAACAAGGACAATAACCTTATCAAAAAGCTTGCTTGCCCTGTTAATAATATCCATATGGCCTTTGGTAATCGGGTCAAAACTCCCCGGGCACACCGCAATTCTCATTGCGCCCCAACCCCTCTTCTGTATACTGTAATATGAATTTTTCCATATTTATATTGTTTGGAAATTGAAAAATCCAAAACCTCCTGCGGAGGATTCTCGTGTGACTGATGCTCACAAAGGATGATGCCGGTTTCACTCATCTTTTTTGCTACGAACGGTAATATTTCCGTCAGTATCCCTTTGTTGTACGGCGGATCTAAATACGCAATATCAAAAACATCTTTTGTGGACTGAATAAAAGAAACCGAGTCCACTGCAACAACCCTGCTGTTTGTAGCAAGTGACGTGTGTATGAGGTTTTGGCGTATTGTTTCCTGTGCACGCTTGTTAGAATCCACAAAAACCGCAAATTTCGCTCCTCTGCTCAGTGCCTCTATTCCCATTTGCCCCGAACCCGAGAAAAGATCTAAGAAAAATGATCCTTCCACATCGAACTGTATGATACTGAAAACAGCTTCCTTAACCATATCGGTTGTAGGGCGCACATCCAAGCCCTCCACTGTTAAAAGCTTTCTTCCTCTTGCAAAACCTGTAATTACTCGCATTGACATTCCCTTTCAAAATCCTTGATTTATATAATATTATTATACACAATATTCAAGTCAAATTCTATAGATATTCAAAGTTGATACCCAATAAAATCAGTCAAACATCGTTCTTCTTACGTTATTCATATATACACTTAATACAATCCCCGCAGAGACATACATGGTAAAGACGGATGTTCCTCCGTAACTTAAAAACGGCAGAGTGATTCCGATAACAGGCAAGACACTAAGCACCATTCCAATATTCACAACAGACTGAAACAGAAAAATAGCGCATATGCCCACGCAAATATAACTTCCCATTGCATCTTTCGACGCTCTTGCCGTCATTAAAATTTTAATGCACAAAAGCATCATGACAAGCGCTACAGCAACACAACCCACAAACCCCATGGTTTGTCCGATATATGAAAAAATAAAGTCGTTGTAAACTTCGGGAATTGAATTAATCAAATTTCTGCCGAACAATCCTCTCCCATACAGCTGGCCCGATCCCAGTGCAATTCTTCCCTGCATTTGCTGAAAGCCCATCCCTGTGGGGTCTCGCTCCGGATTGAAAAGAATCCGGACTCTTTCCCTGTGGAGCTCCTGAAACAAGAAAAAATACACCAGCGGAGTCGCCACTGCGGCAGAAAGGACTCCTGTCGCGATATATTTCCAAGAAACTCCCGCATAAAACATCATCATAATAAAAATACAAACAAAAACCAATGCCGAACCAAAATCCCCCTGCAGCACAATCAGCATGGAAGGGATAGCCCCATGCGCGCACAGAAGCAAGAAAGTCTTGATATCATTGATATGTTCTTTCACCTTGGACAAATGAAATGCAAAAGTAAAAACAAAAGAAAGCTTTAAAATCTCTGATGGCTGTAAAGATATGATGCCTAAATCAAGCCATGCTTTATCATCTGCCCCGCCATGCTGAACACCAAGCGGCGTAAAAGTAATAAGAACCAGGATGAGAGCAATAGGTGCATGTATTTTCCACAGAGCAGCCAAAACTCTGTAATCCATTTTACTGATTATAATGGCTACGGTAATCCCCATTACTCCTGCTACTGCCTGAATCACCACGATTTTATAAGATTCAACAAATCCATTATAATAAATAGAATACAATAGCAACACGCTTGTGCAAGACAAAATGATGCAATAAAGCCACATAAACTTGTCCGTATTTTTGATATAACCGGCTATGGTGCCAAATAACCTTTTCATTCCGTCGTCCTTCCGAAAAACACAATCATGTATTTCATGTCTATTATAGCTTTAATCGACTTAATAATTAATTATAATATTTTGTTGTTTTATTTGCAAGTGCTAAAATATTAATACTGGTTCTTTCCTTTCAAATCTCTTTATATCAAGACATAATGGCATTCTTTTCTTATGCTATTATGCTCCTTTTTCTTAAAATTAAAAAACCTATTTTTTAATCAATTAAAATATGCTATAATGAATCCAATAAAATTTTGTGTGAATTAATGGAGGTTGCTCATGCTGACAGATATTGAAATAGCCCAGAAGGCGAAAATGCTTCCTATTTTAGAGGTTGCAAACAAGCTTCATATCGATGATG
>JARBTU010000235.1 GCA_029240015.1 Oscillospiraceae bacterium
ATCACAACTTTCGCTTTTGGAGAATAATGTTTATATTTCATTCCCGGAGAAGAAACTTTTTGATTTGGTTCCAGTTGGCTTAAAACCGATTGATCGATATGAACATTCGGCGTTACCTGCAATAAATCGTGAACCGTAACTCCGCCCGGTCTTAAAATCTTTATAGTGTCTTCCGATAACGTGACAACTGTGGATTCAAGCCCAATTTCACATTCCCCGCCATCAATTACAAATGGAATCCGCCCCTGTAAGTCTTGAAAAACATGTTCCGCTTTTGTGGGACTCGGGCTTCCCGACAAATTGGCAGAAGGTGCTGCAAGGGGAAACTCACAACATTTTATCAGCTCTTTTGCCACCTCATGAGAAGGAATTCTGACAGCGACCGTGTCCAGACCCGCCGTTACAGCCAAAGGAATGTGAGCAGCTTTTGGCAGAATTATCGTCAAAGGACCGGGCCAAAAACGCTCTGCCAATTCATGCGCAAGCTTTGGGACTTTTGCGGCAATGCTCCCCAACATTGAAATATCTGATATATGGACGATCAATGGATTGTCTTGAGGGCGCCCCTTTGCTTTAAATATTTTTTTTACCGCATCCCCATCAAAAGCATTGGCAGCAAGCCCATAAACCGTCTCTGTCGGCATTCCAATCAGCTCCCCATCTTTGAGAAGCTTTGCACAAAGGAGCAAGTTTTCCTTCGTTGGTTTTAGTATCTTCGTATCAAACATTGTTGACAGTATGCCTCCAATTTAAAACTGACCTTCTTGTGAAGCAAGCTTTGCCGCTTGGTCAGCAGTAATAAGCGGATCAATAATTTCATCCAAACTGCCGTTTAAATTCGCCTCAAGATGATAGAGTGTCAGCCCTATTCTGTGGTCGGTCAAACGTCCTTGCGGATAGTTATACGTTCTGATACGCTCCGAACGGTCGCCTGTCCCCACCTGGGACTTTCTTTCCGACGCAATCTTGTCATTATGTTCCCGCATTTTTGCTTCATAAAGCTTTGAACGCAAAATCTTCATCGCTTTATCCCTGTTCTTATGCTGGCTTCTTTCATCCTGGCATTCCACCACAACACCTGAAGGAACATGTGTTATACGAATTGCGGATTCAGTTTTATTAATATGCTGTCCTCCCGCACCGCTTGCACGAAAAGTATCTATCTGCAAATCTGCCGTATTAACTTCAACTTCAACATCTTCTGCTTCAGGCAAAACCGCAACCGTCACCGTAGATGTATGAATTCTTCCCGAAGCCTCAGTGTCAGGGACACGTTGAACACGATGAACGCCACTTTCAAACTTAAGCCGCGAGTATGCGCCCTCACCATCAATACTAAAGCTAACTTCTTTAAATCCGCCCAGTTCCGTTTCATTGGCGTTTAAAATCTCTGTTTTCCAGCCCTTTGTCTCGGCATACATGGAATACATGCGATAAAGGTTATAAGCAAAGAGAGCGGCTTCTTCTCCGCCTGCGCCTCCTCGAATCTCAACAATAACATTTTTGTCATCGTTCGGGTCTGTAGGAAGCAAAAGAATCCTTAAATCTTCAGAACATCTTTCTATAATATCTTTGTTGGTTTCAATTTCAGATAGAACTAGTTCCTTAAAATCCTTATCAAGTCCACCAGCCTCCAACAAAGATTTTGCTTCATCCAATCCTTGTTTTGCGGCAGAATATTCTCTGTACTTTTCAATCAGAGGGGTAAGGCTTTTATATTCTTTCATTAGAGATTTATATTGATTATTGTCGCTCACCACATTAGGGTCCATTAGTTTTTCATTGATTTCATCATATCTGTCTTCAGCAAGTTTTAACTTGTCAAACATACTTGTTCGCACCTCATAAAATTATTATTTCATATAATGTTTATCAAAAAGTTGCTATGTTTCATGAATCTTTTTAATATTTTTTTCAATTTTCTTTCTCGGAACCATAACCTCACGTCCGCATTTTTTACAGCGGATCTTAAAGTCCATCCCAATCCGCAAAACATCAAACATATTTTCTCCGCAAGGATGATTTTTTTTCATCTGCAAAACATCTCCGACTTTTATATCCATACTTTTCATGCCTTTCGAAAATGTATTTTATCATAATTATTTTGATTATACCACTATTTACATGATAAAGGCAATCATTTTCTGTCATACATGAGAACTTTGTGTAAAAAATATATAAAGTAAAACATATACAATAAAGATATAAAGGAGACTATCAAAAATGAGCAAGACCATTACCGCTGAATTCAGTGATTTTGATACTGCTGAAAATGCGGTCAGAACTATCAAACATCACTTTCAGGATGTTTTAAAAATAAAAGTAAAATACAAAGGAAATACAGAGAGCTATGGATTCACAAATCAAGACCAGCGTTCTGATTTTTTACCTTTCGCGAGATATACAAACGAAGTTTCCGACAAATCTTATTACCCGGACTACGCTAAATCAGACCTTGATATGGTGTATGGCAACGGGTATGATGAAGACCTGTTTTATGAGGACGAAAATGGAAAAAATGAGGTTGCCTTAAGGCAAGCCTGCACGGTGGAGATTACTGTTCCGGACGAAATCAGGAAAGAGGTTGCCGCAAAGCTTCGGAACATGGGAGGCCTGTCTGTAAAAATTAGATAACTTTTGAATTTTATGAATAAAAATGTGTAGCCTCCGCATATGAATTTAATGCGTAGCAAAATAAAGGAGGTTACACAATGTTAGAATATTTACCGGAAGGGTTGTTAATCGATACACAGGAAAACCGAAACAATCTTAAAAGTCTGATTACGCTGCAGGACAGCCTTGTTAACCAAAAAATCTTAGAATCCAGAGCCATCGTTTGCGACAGCGAACATAATCTTATTGTCGACTTGGGGTGCATTAAAGGGATCATTCCCAGAGATGAATGTGCGGTCGGAATTGCCGATGGAACCACAAAAGATATCGCCATTATCAGTCGGGTAAACAAGCCTGTTTGTTTTAAAATCACCAGTTTCGCCAAAAACAGCGAAGGAAAGTTTTATGCGTTGTTGTCA
>JARBTU010000236.1 GCA_029240015.1 Oscillospiraceae bacterium
TTTGACGTACAAACAAACATATGAATATATTTACAGAAAACTTAATGGTAAATACGCGCACTTTACTTTAGAGGATAAAGACGAGTTTACCAAAGAAGAAGCCGATCAAATATGTATGGATATTATGAACTTCATCGTAAACATGTCCGATGATAAAAATGGATTCAAATAAGATACTATTTTCTCAAGCTAACTACGCCCTGCCTAAAGGGCGTGATAAAAGCTCTGTTGAGGATTTTCCTATTACTTTAATAAAAGCAACTGAAAGTTTTTATTCTTTCAGTTGCTTTTTTCTTGACAAATAAAATATAACAGCTTATAATATTGAATATATATTCAATGAATCGAGGTTCAATACCATGGGCATACGTGAAGAACAAAAGGAAAAGCGTAGGGAAGAAATCCTAGCGGCAGGGCTGGATCTGTTTATTCGCAAAGGGTATGCTTCCACAAAAGTCAGTGACATTGCAGAGCATGTCGGTATGAGCGTAGGTCTTCTGTTTCATTATTTCGAATCTAAGGAAAAGCTGTACGAAGAATTGGTAAGACTCGGAATTTCAGGACCCATGAACGTCATGGCTTCCACTGATATAGAGCCGCTCCAGTTTTTTGAGGGTGCCGCAAGACGAATTTTTCATGCCATTCAAACCGAACCATTTGTCGCGAAAATGTTTGTGCTGATGAGCCAGGTGTTTTACAACGAAGCGGCGCCGCAAAGCATCAAAGATTTGTTACAGGGATTTGATATCTATACGCCTACAACCCAACTGATTCAAAAAGGTCAGGCAAACGGCACAATTCGAGAAGGAGACCCTTACGCACTGACTATCGCTTATTGGTGCGCTATTCAGGGTATCGCAGAGCAGGTAGCGCTGACCCCTGATTCCCCCTGTCCGGAAAGCAGTTGGATTGTTGATATAATAAGGAGGAAAGATTCATGAAAAAAGTTATTATAGTCGGAGCCGGAATTTCCGGACTGACAGCAGGCATTTACGCATTGCAAAGTGGATTTGATGTTACCATTTATGAAAGTCACACCATCCCCGGAGGAGCATCTACAAGTTGGCGAAGAAAAGGTTATTTGTTCGAAGGAGGGATGCATTGGCTAACGGGTTCATCACCAAAAACTCCGCTGAACAAGCTTTGGCGTGAGGTAGGCGCTTTGGACGATGGTGTTCATGTTTATAACCGCGACCCTTTTTTCGAATTTGAATATAACGGTCAAACGGTAGGTATTTATCGTGATCTTGATAAACTTCGCCAGCATTTTTTGGAGATATCCCCCGAAGATGAAAAAGAAATCATCAACTTATGCAAAGATATAAAGAAATTCACGAAGATAGATATGCCGATTTTGGATATCAGAGGTGTAAGAGTTAAGAAAATGTCTTCTGTGTCTTTGTCAGCACTTTTTGGCATGTTACCTGCTCTGAGCCGACTGTCCTTTTATAGAAATCAAACAGCAAAGGAATTTTCACAACGGTTTAAAAGCCCTCTGCTACAGCTGTTCATTCAAGAAATAGCAGGATCTGATAACAGCGCGATTGCAATGGCAGTTACAATCGCGACATTTGTCTCCGGAGACGGCGGCTATCCCGAGGGCGGCTCACTTTCCATGGCGAATCGTATGGCAAAGTGTTTTGAAACGCTGGGCGGCACGATACAGTATGGTAAATCAGTAAGCAAAGTGCTGGTTCAAAACAATATTGCTTGCGGAGTAATCATAAACGGAGAACAAATACCTGCAGATGCGGTGATTGTCACCCAAGACACGCTTGTCGCCATTGATACCTTGTTTGATTCCCCTATTCGTGAGCCATGGGCGGAAGAGATGCGTCGTAACACAAAACCTGTACTAAATACTTTTATTAGTATCGGTGTGGAAGCCGATTTATCAGATATTCCGGAAAATGTGACATTCGTTCCTGACGAGCCGTTCATTTGTGGAGGCATAACGGAATCTGCTGTACAAATTAATAATTATTCGGGATATAAAGGATATGCACCTAAAGGATGTTCAGCTATCACTTCAGTAATTTTGGGTGACAGCTATGAATACTGGAAAGCCTGTAAGGAAAACGGCACCTATGAGGCTGAGAAACAAAAACTAGCGGAGACATTTATTAGGATACTAGCGAGAAAGTATCCTCAGACTGACGGAAAGGTTGCCATTTGGGATGTCGCAACGCCACTGACTTATGAACGGTATCTGCACTCATACAAAGGCTCATGGATGTCGATGATGGGAAAAGGAAGCAAAATGAAAAATTATCCTTCCAAACCTGAAAGTATTCAAAATGTTTATTTTGCCGGGCAGCGCTTGATGGGTCCTGGCGGACTGCCCGCGGCGGCAGGAACGGGCAGAAAAGCAGCTCAACTCTTATGCAAAGACACGGATACAGTGTTTCAAGGGAATATCTGAATTATTTCATAAAACCGGAACATAATGATACCCCAGTAGGATTCATCCTAACTGGGGTTGTTTTTTTATTTATACATTCCAGCGCATAAGCCACAGGTAGTATATCCAGCTCTTTTGACTTTCTTATCATCTTTTATACTCTAGAACGAAGGAAATATTTTATCCAGATTATACCATAGGATAAAAGAAAGCACAATGCATAGGACAAATCTTTAAAGTCATAAGAATGGAATAAGAGGTGATCTTTGAATGTTAATTTGGAACAAGATTAAAGAATTAGAAGATAGAGTAGCCTTTCTAGAGAAAAAATGCCAGGCACTTCAAGTGAAAATAAGTTATTCCGGTACCGTTGTAGATGATTTAAGTGAACAAATTGAGAATATGAGCAAAGATTATTCTGACAAGTCTGCCGACAGCAATGATCCAAGGTTAGAGGTTATTGATTAAAGTCAAAAAACAAATTCGAAATAAAAAACATCGAAACCGATTGAATGGTTGTCATCTATGTGCAGGTACCGTAACAGTGAATCTAGCTAATTCGGACTAGCTCTGTTGGTGATCCACGTCACACCAGTTTTAAAGGACACCGTGAA
>JARBTU010000237.1 GCA_029240015.1 Oscillospiraceae bacterium
TTGAAACAACTACCGCATCCATATTGCTCGCCGGAGAAGCAAAAGACGGCAATGCCTGACCAATCGGCCAAGTAATTGACGAACCAATATCTACTGCTGCTGCATGCACTTCCTCATTTGCAGCGGACGGAATAAAACTGCTTGTAAGAATTGTACCCATCAAACAAGCACTTAATGTCATAGCCAAAAACTTTTTCATGATATTCCTCCCATTCAAGATTCATATAATGAAATTGTACCATTTCCATAGCGTTTCGTCCATATATTTAATAATATGAAGATAATATTTATCTAATATTTACATAAATATAACTCGATTTTTATTAGTTATCATAGTACAAAATATATATACAAAAATAAATCTTACATTATCATTAAATAATGTAAGATTTATACACTTTCAGAGCTATCTTTTGGTTATTAAATATAAGTTATTTAAAAATCTTCAACCTGGCATCTATATCAGAAAACTCTTTTTCCCCTGGCTCTGCCAAAGGTCTTCCAAAAGGCATTTGTGCTGTCATTCTCCAACTTTCAGGGATACCCCATTCTTTTTGCACGTCAGCATCAATTAATGGGTTGTAATGCTGAAGAGATGCGCCGAGTCCCTCAGCTTCCAGCCCTGTCCAAATCACAAACTGATGCATCGCATTGGTATGCTGTGACCATACCGGAAAGCGATCTGCATAAAGAGGAAAGCTGTTGACCAAATGATTTACAACCGTTTGATCTTCAAAAAACAATACTGTTCCATATCCTGAAGCAAAAGCACCGTTAATTTTTTTCTCCGTTTCCCCAAACTGTTTTTCATCTGTCACTTTTCGTAGGGCATCCAGTGTAAACTGCCACAATTTGTTGCTTTGCTCTCCAAAAAGCAGTACGATTCTTGTACTTTGAGAATTAAATGGGGATGGAGTATGCTTTATTGCATCCTTTACAATCTCCTCAATTCGCTCTTGAGGAACCACTTGTTCATTACTAAAGCCATAAATGCTTCTTCGATCTTTTACAGCCTCCCAAAACGCTTTTGCCATGTTTATTTCCTCCTTGTTGGAATCCATGCAGCAGAAATTAAAATTTCTGGTTCCACTCATTCCTATTTATTACCTATAATCTTACCATAGAAAACTGCACTTCACAAGTACTCTGTTTAATACTTATTTTTCTATGCTCACTGTGGTTCCAATAAAAAGAGGCAAGTTTGTGGCATTATCAATAATGGCATACACAAACGGTCTGTCCAACTTTACAGTTTTTGTTACAAATGGTGCTGATGTGGCCTCCATTCTAACTGCTGTTGCAGCGCCTGCTTTTGTCCCAAGCTCATCCACTGAGATAAGTGTCTTGTGAATAACCTCACTAATAAAGATGTTTCCATCGGATGATTTCCCAATCTTTCTAAAATCCGCTTTGTCTTCGGAAAAAGCGTTTGACATCCCAAGTACCTTTAAAGCATCATTCATTTTAATACTATAATCATAACTGAATTTCGGCAAAGTCGCATTGACCGCTATATCCTGCGCTTCATTAATAGTACGGATAAGACTTTCGCCTGAAAGTGTTTTTATATAATCGCTAATTGAAATATTTTCATTCGGAAGTAATGCCACAAAACTGTATTTATTTTTTGCATAAGGCTTTATGAAACCTGTTGCTTTACCGTCATCTAGATAAGTTGACTCTTTCGAACACATGAAATCTACTGTTTGTTTACTTCCCTTGAGAGCAGTAAAATCATCCTTATATATTTCATTTTTTTGATATATTGTCTCCCACTCTGCATCGAATGTAATTGCATTGATCAAATACATTACATCACTGTCAGATATATCTTCTAATATTTTGTCAACCATACCGTCAGTTTTCGTTTTTACCCAATGATTGATGTCCTTAACCGTTTGCTGGTCAAAATCAGATTCATATGCTGCGGCGTTATAATAATTCGCATTTGTTTGCAAGAAATCTTTTTCCACTGTAAAGCGGTTTTTGTTTCCGCGAAACCAAATAGAGTTGGCAATGCTCAGTTTTTGTTTTTCCTCGTTTGGGAGGCTTTTTACATAACCATATAAATATTCGTTCAGCTCTTCAATAGGAATATTTTTTCCCAGCACCGCCTGCATTTGTGTAAGTGTCTCGTTATCCGCACCGTTAGCCGTCATTGACAATGCTAGCAATACGGATAAAGGAGAAATCAAAGTATTTTGCTTTTTGCCAATGGATTTTTTAAAAAGCTCTACTGAAAAATTTGCTGTATTATTAATAAATTTATCGTCCGTATCTTTATCCTCTACGGTTTTTGGAGATATCCCCTCCATTAGGTTCGCTGCCTGGACTTTAAAAGAACATGCCGTCAAGTTTACAGTTATTGCAGCAAGTAATATAAGGATAAGCATGGCTGAAAACCACTTTTCTGGTAGTTTAAAAACTTTCATAACATTTTCATCCTTTCCGGTTTTTAAAAATACGGCCCACTGTTGTATTGGATACATATTTTTCATTAATTGTTCTCATGAAGAATGCTTTATGATATTATAACATATTTGGGTTAATTATCCAAATTCGATTTGCATGAACTTTATGCCAATAGAAAAAGACCTCAAGAAATAAAAATTCTTGAGGCCTTTTTATTGATGTTTTTATTGATTATATTGTTTTATCATAACTACAAAATACTGATGAACCGAGGTATCTTCTGTTAGCTCAGGATGAAAAGATGTGGCCAGCTGATTCCCCTGTCTGGCGGCTACGATATGGTCGTCTACGACTGCCAATACCTGCGTGTCATTATGCACTGATTCGATGTATGGTGCCCGAATAAACACCATCGGAATCTCTCCGATTCCTTTAAACTCCGCTTTTGTACGAAAGCTTCCTAGTTGTCTCCCATAAGCATTTCGCTTTGCTGTGAGAGGCATGCTTCCAAAATATTTTCTTTGGTCATTTGAAATCTTTTCTGCCAACAATAAAAGTCCCGCACAGGTCCCGAAAATGGGAAGCCCTGATTTTTAGCAGTTTCCCCATGACGGTGCTTTCCCCTCCCGGAATAATCAGTCCGTCAAAAAGGATTTCCAAATCTTTTTTCTGCCTAATTTCGAAATGTTCTACGCCAAGCGTATCAAGCATCCGTTCATGCTCTATAAAGGCTCCCTGAACGGCAAGAATACCTATTTTCATGGACTTACTTTCCTCTCTCTGCCATCAGAAGCTCTATTTCCTGTTCGTTGATTCCAACCATTGCTTCGCCTAAATCTTCAGAAAGATTTGCAAGTAGGTCAGGACTGTTGAAATTCGTTACGGCTTTCACAATTGCAGCCGCACGTTTTGCAGGATTCCCCGATTTAAAAATTCCCGAACCGACAAACACGCCTTCTGCTCCCAATTGCATCATCAAAGCGGCATCAGCAGGAGTGGCCACGCCGCC
>JARBTU010000238.1 GCA_029240015.1 Oscillospiraceae bacterium
TCACAGTTTAAAAAAGCAACCAGCATCATTTTTGAGGGATATAAAGAGATGACCACCTCTTATCAGGAATTAATGATTATGGAAGAGGAGCTCAGCTGGCAGTATGAAGAACTGGAAAAAAGCCGTAATGCGCTTGAAAAGAGTGACCAGCGTTATCAATTAGCCGTAGAGGGTGCTAATGACGGAATATGGGATTGGGACATTCAAGCGGATACCTACTTTTTTTCCATCAAGCTTAAAGAAGTGTTCGGATATGAAGACGGAGAATTGGAAAACACGTTTGAAACATGGCAGAGACTGCTTCATCCGGATGATTATGGAAGAACAATGAAGCAATTGGGACAATATATGGGACGAAAAGAAGGAATTTATGAAAACACCTATCGGCTTCGGTGCAAAGAAGGGGAATATCGGTGGATTCTAAGCCGGGGAAAAGGCGTCTGGGACGCAGAGGGGACCCCGATAAGGATCGCAGGGTCACATACTGATATCACAGAACAAATTGAGCTTCAGGAAATTTTACGAAGTGAGAAAGAACTTTCTGAAAGCATTATCCGTGAAGCGCCGATGCTGATTGTTATATTGGATACAGATGCGAACATTACACAGTTCAATCCTTTTTCAGAGTCTTTGTCGGGCTATAAAGAACAGGAAGTGCTGGGTAAAAATTTTGTGGATTTGATGATACCGTATGGGTACAAAGACAGGGCGAAGAATTTATTCAAACAGATCATTGACCAAAAACATCTCAGAAATAATGAGATAGATATTTTGACAAAAGACGGACGTATCGTGACGATCTTGTGGAACAACAATCTTCTTCACGATGAGAATGGAAACATACAGGGTATCACTGCCATCGGTGCAGATATTTCTGAAAGAATAAACATGGAAAGGCGATTGCACACGATGGCGTATCACGATTCGCTGACCAGACTCCCTAACAGAACCCTCCTTACCGAAGTGGCAGAAACACAGATTCTTTATGCGGAGCAGAGCAACAAAAAGTTTGCATTTGTTTATATTGATATTGACAATTTTAAGAATATAAACGATACGATGGGACACGCCGTGGGAGACAAGTTGATTGTTTATATTGGGAATATTCTTTCTAAGAATATATTTGCGCCGAATATTGTTGCCAGATTAGGCGGGGACGAATTTGCAGTTCTTTTGGTTGATGTGGAGACGGAACAGGATATTATCGATGAAGCCGACAGAATACTGAAATATTTTAAGAAGCCATGGGTTTTAAACGGAACAGAATTTTTTATATCGGTCAGTATAGGCATAGCCATATACCCGGAACACGGAAAAAACTTGCTGACGCTGATGCAAAATGCAGATACCGCGATGTTCCGTGTGAAAGAAATAGGCAAAGATGGATTTTGTATTTTTACAACCGAAATGCGCGAGAAAATGTGGAAACATACGCAAATGACCAACCAGCTGATATCAGCAATTCAAAACGAAGAATTTTTACTCTATTATCAGCCTCTGGTAGATTTGAAGAGTGAAGAAATTATCGGCGTCGAGGCGCTGATACGATGGATACACCCCGAAAAAGGATTTGTTCCTCCGATGGAATTTATTACTTTTGCTGAAAATACGGGGCATATAGGTCCGATTGGGGATTGGGTGTTAAAAACGGCTTTTATGCAAAAAAATATATGGAACGAAAGAGGATGCTTACCTGTAAAAATGTCCGTGAACTTGTCCGGAAAGAGTTTGCTTCAAAAAGGATTAGTGGAAAAGATACGGGATATGTTGCAGGAATACCATCTTGAGGGGCGTCAAGTCGAGCTCGAAGTGACAGAAACCGCTATAATGACAGACATGAAAAGGGCAATTGAAGTACTGAACCAACTTAAAGAGCTGGGCGTTACCATCGCATTAGACGATTTTGGAACGGGCTACTCTTCTCTAACATATCTTCAAAAGTTGCCGATTGACATCCTAAAAGTAGACAGGCAGTTTATTAAAAGCATTAAACAGGAAGACGAGGAACTTTTTATTTTCCAGTCTATCATACAGTTGGCGCATAATCTGGGACTAAAAGTGGTAGTTGAGGGAATTGAAACAAAGGAACAAAAAGCTTTCGTCATCAAGAATGGATGCGATATCGGACAAGGTTACTATTTTAGCAGACCGGTTCCGGAATCGGAAATGGAAATGATTTTGCAAAAGCGACAGCTTTTGGACGCATAATAATCATTCAATCGCAGAATGATAGGGTTATCCTCGCAAAAAATAAAGCGATGAACTTGCCAACACAATTATGATTGTGTATAGTTAAATTAAAACGCGCAAAAATAGCTTGGAGGATGCTTTGAGATGCTGATTGAAGAAAGGTATGCTAAAATTCGAGAATTATTAATTCAAAACCAATCTGTTAAAGTTCCGATCTTAACTGAACTGTTCGGTGTTTCTATTGAAACCGTTCGTAGGGATTTAGAATATTTAGAAAAGCAAGGGCTTTTAAAAAGAGTCCATGGCGGAGCCGTTTTGCCGGATAATCATTTGAGCATTTCTCCCCGGATATTCAGAGAATATATGGATCAGGAGCAAAAAAAGGAAATTGCCCGAATTGCATGCAGATTTATAAAAGAAGGTCAGGCGATTGCTTTGGATACAGGAACAACAAACAATGTTCTTGCCAGAGAGATGAAAAATCACTTTGAAAAACTTATTGTTATTACCAACTCTATAGCGGTCATTAATGAATTAAGTGATAAGCCAAGTTTTACACTTATTGTTCCGGGGGGAACAATAAGTCATGATGAGCTAGCAATCGTAGGTGATATGACAGTGCAATATCTCAACAATTTTCATGTGGAATCGGCATTTGTTTGTATGTCAGGAATTTCCATAGAAAATGGACTGACGGATTTTGGAGTGGAAGAAGTAAAAGCCAAACAAAAAATCATATCTATCGCTAAAAAAGTTTATGTTTTGGCAGACAGTCAAAAGTTTGAGACGGTGTCTTTAATGAAAGCATGC
>JARBTU010000239.1 GCA_029240015.1 Oscillospiraceae bacterium
GATATATAAACAATCAAACGCTGATTGTTAATAACTCGGTATCCTCTATGCAATCTGCGGAGAACGATCTGTGTTATAACATTTTCTGGACAGCAGTCAAAAAGGTGGATACTCAAACAATCTATCATAACGGTTCATGGCCGGGATATTCATCCTCTGTTTTGGTGGATACTACATCCGGATATGGCGTTGTGGTTCTGACCAATTCTTTCGATCAGGCAGGGGTATATTCATCCGCTCCGACACCGTGGAGCCTGACCGAAGATATTCTGAAATATTTGAAAACGGACAGTTTTCCAGAGCAGAAAACAATAGCTTGGAATTATTCACTATTGGTATGGGCTGTTATTTTAATTATAGGAATGCTCATATTTTCGTGTTTTATGGTGCGGCGTGAGATTCGTTATACCAGCAGGATGAAAGGTATACGAAAAATAATTACCTGGGCAGCGATATATTTTGCCGTTCCTGCTCTATGGCTAATCGTTGTGCCCTTTGTGAACGATTGCAGTTGGAAATGGCTTCTTGTATCCAACCTAAATGTGAATATCAGTATTCTATTTATAATGGCAGTGTTGGTTCTGACCGGCATTGGAAAGGGCATCGTTATGTTTGTTAATTGCATCCGATCATTAAAACATGATAAAAATACAACACGAAAATGGGGGTGAAAAAATGTCAAGAGCACCGGTAAATAAGGAGTTATCAAACACAAGACTTGCAAATGAATATGGCGGTTGGGTGTATTGTGAAGGTTGTAATCAGACGATTGGATATCTTTGTTATGTTACATACGACTACTTTAAGTTTGACTATGAATGTAAATGTGGTGGGTGTGGCAGTGTCTGTCTTTCCTTTTTGAATGAAAATCCTTCAGTGGAAAGCTTAAATCAATTGATTAAAATTAAAAATAGATGGTGCTGTCCCACTGATCAATCACCGCTGTTTTCGATTATTGAGAAAAACTTAAATCATTACAAATGCGAAGTTGTGTGCAAAACATGTAATTCAAAATTTATGAAGGAGCAAACACTATGAAAACAATTTTAATAACAGCACTTATTGGCATAATAGGGGGCATAATTGATATTTTACCAATGGTAAAAATGAAGCTTGATAAATATTCGATTATTTCGGCATTCGTATTTTACTTAATCATGCCATTTATTATTTTTAATACAGATTTATTTGGAACAATATGGTGGATTAAAGGTGGCATTATGACTCTGGCACTTGGCGTTCCGGTTATCATTATCGTATCGAAAGAAGATAAAAAATCAATTCCGCCTATGGTTGTAATGTCAGTTGTATTGGGTACACTGATTGGGGTTGCAGGACATTTTACAATTTGAAATCCGGTGCATTCTTTTGGAGGGGTATCTCAATCAATGGTGTGCGAGATTTCTAAATAGATATTCTATTTAATTTCTTAAAATTGTTAAATTAAAGTGCTAAACAAGGAGGCTAAATATGGATTATGAGTATATCGAGATAGTAGGTGCACGTGAGAATAACTTAAAGAATGTAAGTTTAAAAATACCAAAAAAGAAAATAACAATTTTTACTGGAGTATCTGGCTCCGGTAAATCATCTATAGTGTTTGAAACTATTGCCCAGGAAGCGGGGCGGCAGTTGAACGAAACCTATAGCAAATTTGTTCAAGGTTTTATGCCAAAGTATAGCCACCCGGATGTGGATTCCATCGCAAACTTGTCCCTCGCTATTATTGTTGAGCAAAAGAAAATCGGTGGTAATTCTCGTTCTACACTGGGTACAATAACGGACATTAATCCATTAATTAGGTTATTATTTTCACGGATTGGAGAACCACACATTGGCCCGTCAAATTATTTCTCATTTAATGACCCTAACGGAATGTGTAAAACCTGTGAAGGAATAGGCAGAATAGTTACTCTGGACCTTAATAAAGCGCTGGATAAAGAAAAATCATTGAACGAAGGAGCCATTCTACTTCCGGGTTATAAGGTAGGAACATGGTTGTGGAAAATGTATGCTTCAACAGGCTTTTTTGATTGCAATAAAAAAATAAAAGATTATTCAAAAGAAGAATATTACAAATTAGTATATTGGAAACCGGAAAAAATAAAATCTTCTGTTGTTGAGGGTATGAACACCACTTATATGGGTCTTGTGGAAAGGTTTATGCACCAAAATATTAAAACAGAATTCGAAAAATCTCAAGCTTCCCAGAAAAAAATCGCACCGTTTACAACCGAAACCAAATGCAACGATTGCGACGGAAAGCGCTACAATAAAAAAACATTGTCAACCAAAATTATGGGCTATACAATCTCCGATTTTACTGCCATGCAAGTGGATGAACTTTTGGCACTGATTCAAAAAATTGATACCAAATCTGCAAAGCCGATTATCCAAAACCTTTCAGAACGTTTAAGTGATTTAATTAATATTGGACTTGATTATGTTAGTTTGGACAGAGAAACTTCAACGTTATCTGGCGGTGAATCCCAGCGCGTGAAAATGGTGAAACATCTTACAAGCAGCCTAACAGATTCTATATATATTTTTGATGAGCCAAGTATAGGTTTACATCCAAGAGATGTTCACAGGCTTAACGAACTGTTAATTAAGTTAAGAGACAAAGGTAATACGATAATCGTTGTTGAACATGACCCAGACGTTATAAAAGTCGCTGATTATATTGTAGATGTAGGGCCAAAGGCGGGCGCAAATGGCGGAAGAATCGTGTTTGAGGGAAGCTATGTCGATCTGTTAAAAGCCGATACGCTAACAGGTCAATATCTGAACAAGAGCTTGTCGATTAAGAGTAATCCAAGAAAATGTAATGATTACTATGAAACAAAAAAGAGCAGCCTTCACAATTTAAAAAATGTCAGCTTAAAAATACCGAAAGGTATATTTACTGTTGTCACCGGTGTTGCAGGTTCTGGTAAAAGTTCACTTGTTAACGGCGTTTTCGCAAAGGAATATAAGGACGCAATCCTCATCTCGCCGACACAAACAAAGTAAGTGTAGGATTGTTCAGCTATAACTCTGATGGTGCCTGTGAATCCTGCAAAGGGCGCGGCTACAAAGAAACTGATCTTTCTTTTATGGACTCTGTAGAGACGCTTTGCGAAGAATGCGGCGGCAACAGGTTTAAGCAAGAAGTTTTAGAATATAAATACAAGGAAAAGTCTATTGTTAACGTACTGGCTATGACCATAGCGGAAGCGGTTGATTTTTTTGAACAAAAAGAAATTAAAAACAAACTAAAATCAATTATTGACGTGGGTCTCCATTATATGACACTGGGGCAACCGCTAGACACGCTTTCCGGCGGTGAATGCCAGCGATTAAAGCTAGCTAAGGAGCTAAATAAAAAAGGCAATATTTATATCATGGACGAGCCTACAACAGGGTTACACATGTCTGATATTACCGGCATTTTGAAGATCATTGACAGACTGGTTGACAAAGGCAACACGGTTATCGTAATCGAACATAACCTTGACGTCATTCGCAACGCCGATTGGATTATTGATGTAGGTGTCGAAGGCGGAAGCAAAGG
>JARBTU010000022.1 GCA_029240015.1 Oscillospiraceae bacterium
CTGAAGCTAATGGAAGGATTCGGTCAAACCGAAATCACTCTGTGCATTGCAAACCTTGTCAACAGCGAAACCAGACCCGGTTCCATGGGCAAGCCGACTCCTCTTTATAATATTTACCTTGTGGATTCAAAAGATAATAGTGTAAAAGACGGCGAAGTAGGAGAAATTGTTTTAAGACCAAGAAACGATAACACCAAAGTAGGCATCTATAAAGGCTATTTCCGTGATCCCGAGCTCACCCACAGTGTATGGAGGAACGATATTTATCATACCGGTGATACCGCGTATAAAGATGAAGACGGCTACTTTTGGTATGTGGGAAGAACGGATGACATGATTAAGTCTTCAGGGTACCGCATTGGACCATTCGAGATTGAAAGTGTCTTGATGGAACACCCCGCTGTTTTGGAATGTGCGATTACAGGTGTTCCTGATGAAGTCAGGGGGCAAATCGTAAAGGCAACAATTGTTTTAACAAGCCAATACAAACCATCTGACGAACTTGCAAAAGAAATTCAAAACTATGTAAAACAAGCAACCGCTCCATATAAATATCCAAGAATCATAGAATTCATGGACGAGCTCCCAAAAACCATCAGCGGGAAAATTCGCAGGGTTGAACTGAGAAACCAAGATAAATAACAGCAAAAATTAAAAGCCCGGCCGAATCGACCGGGCTTTTTCACGCGCAAAAAGGCAGCTTGAAAATTTAAGCTGCCTTTTTATCAATAACTTCTTCCCCTTACCGCTTTACCCAAAGCGGCCAAAGTTATTTGACATAAAATTAAAATGTTCTCTTTCTTGCAATATATTTCGTATGGAGAACTTCGTGTGCCTTGTGGCTTCCCGGTTTTTCCAAGAACTCGTCATAAATTTCTTTGATAACAGGGTTTTCATGAGACTTTCTGATTGGAAGCTGTTGGTCTTCTGCATAAATCGTTTTTGCTCTTTCTGCTTGAAGATCCACAAAGTTCTTAACAGATGCCGATTGAATCGGCTGTCCTCCGCCGTTTACACAGCCGCCAGGACATCCCATAATCTCGATAAAGTGATAATCCGCTTTACCTGCTTTAATATCATCAAGAAGTTTTCTTGCGTTTGAAAGTCCCGAAGCAACCGCAACTTTAACATCCATTCCTGCAACATTATATGTGGCTTCTTTAATCCCTTGTGTTCCGCGAACATCATCAAAGTCAAGCTTTTGAAGTTTTTCACCTGTCAAGGATTCCACAGCTGTTCTTAAAGCTGCTTCCATAACACCGCCGGTTGCACCAAATATAACCGCTGCACCCGTAGAGGAGCCCAACGCTGGGTCAAACTCTTCATCGGGAAGGCTGTTAAAGATGATACCTGCACGGTTAATCATGCGGGAAAGTTCTCTCGTTGTGATGGCAACATCTACATCCGGAACGTCTGCGGCATTCTCGAATTCACGTCCCACTTCAAATTTTTTCGCAGTACAAGGCATTACACCCACAACATAAATATCTTTAGGATCAAGTCCCATTTTCTTTGCATAATAGGTTTTGGCAATTGCACCAAACATTTGCTGAGGCGACTTACATGAAGAAAGATTTTCGATGAAATCAGGATAATAATACTCACAGAATTTTACCCAGCCCGGTGAACAGGATGTGATAAGCGGAAGTTTTCCCCCGTTTTTAACTCTGGTTAAAAATTCGTTTGCTTCTTCCATAATGGTAAGGTCAGCAGCAAAGTCAGTATCAAAAACCTCATCAAAACCAAGCCTTCTGAGTGCCGCAACCATCTTGCCTTTTACGTTTGTTCCAACAGGCATACCGAACGCTTCTCCAAGGGTTACACGAATGGAAGGAGCTGTTTGAACAATAACGTGTTTGTCCGGATCAGCGATTGCATCCAATACTTTTTGCGTATCATCTTTTTCAGCAAGTGCACCTGTTGGACAGGCAACGATACATTGTCCGCACGAAACACAGCTTGTTTCGCTCAACCCAACTTCAAATGCACTTGCAATCTGTGTGTTGAATCCGCGGTTTACTGTATCAATAACAGATACGGTTTGAAGATTGCTGCACGCAGCAACACAACGGCGACAAAGAATACATTTGTTATTGTCGCGATACATGTGTACAGCGGAATCATCAATATCATAAGTTGGGCATTCGCCCTCATATTTAAGTTCATCATCAACGCCCATGGATTTACAAAGGCTTTGAAGTTCACAGTCCCCGCTTTTTACGCAAGACAAGCATTTTCTGTCATGTGTAGACAAGATAAGCTCAAGCGTAAGCTTTCTGGATTTTAAAACTTGCGGAGAATTTGTGGTAATTTCCATACCCTCAGACACAGGATGCACACAAGCAGCAACAAGGCTTCTTGCGCCCTTTACCTCAACGACACAAATACGGCAAGCGCCAATTGCATTAATATCTTTGAGGTAACAAAGAGTAGGAATTTCAATGCCTGCCAAACGTGCAGCTTCGAGAATGGTGGAACCCTGTGGCACGGTTAGAGACATACCATTTATTTTTATATTCACATTTCCCATCAGGTACACTCCTATTCTTACTTTTTAACAATTGCGTCGAAGCGGCATTTTTCCATACAAGCACCGCACTTAATACATTTGCTCTTGTCAATAACATGTGTTTTTTTCACTTCGCCCGAAATGGCGTTAACAGGACATACTCTTGCACAAAGCGTACAGCCTTTACATTTATCATCAATAATTTCAAAGCTGAGCAATGATTTACAAACGCCGGACGGACATTTTTTGTCTACAACGTGAGCCATATACTCGTCTTTAAAAAAATGAAGTGTTGAAAGAACCGGGTTTGGAGCAGTTTGTCCCAATCCGCAAAGAGAATTGGATTTAATATGATAGCAAAGTTCTTCGAGCTTATCCAAATCGTCCAAACTAGCTGTTCCGTGTGTAATCTTTGTTAGAATCTCAAGCATACGCTTGGTTCCCACACGACAAGGCACACACTTTCCGCAGCTTTCATCTACAGTGAATTCCAAGAAGAATTTGGCGATATCAACCATACAGGTATCTTCGTCCATAACAATTAATCCGCCCGAACCCATCATGGAACCGATGGAAATCAAGTTGTCATAATCAATCGGAATATCAAAATGGCTTTCAGGGATACATCCACCGGATGGTCCGCCTGTTTGAGCCGCTTTAAATCTCTTGCCGTTAGGAATTCCTCCGCCGATTTCGTCAACAACTTCACGTAGAGTCGTTCCCATAGGAACCTCCACAAGACCTGTGTTGTTAATTTTTCCTCCGAGTGCAAACACTTTTGTTCCTTTGGATTTTTCAGTGCCCATGGAAGCAAACCAGTCTGCACCTTTAAGAATAATTTGAGGAATGTTTGAATACGTTTCCACGTTGTTAAGGATAGTTGGTTTTCCCCAAAGTCCTTTTTGAGCCGGGAAAGGAGGACGAGGACGAGGCTCACCGCGATGACCTTCAATAGAAGTCATAAGCGCTGTTTCCTCACCGCAAACAAATGCACCTGCGCCAAGTCTTAGTTCCATATCGAACGAGAAGTCCGAACCAAAAATATTATTCCCCAATAAACCGTATTCTCTCGCTTGATCGATCGCAATCTGCAAACGTTTGACAGCAATCGGGTACTCCGCACGAACATATACATAACCTTGGGACGCACCAATTGCATAACCTGCAATCGCCATCGCTTCGATTAGAACGTGAGGATCGCCTTCCAAGACAGACCTGTCCATGAATGCGCCCGGGTCCCCTTCGTCCGCGTTACAACAGACGTATTTTTGATCCGCGTCGTTCGCTCTTGCTAAACTCCACTTGATTCCGGTAGGGAATCCTCCGCCTCCACGACCACGAAGTCCGCTGTCTTTTATAATGCTGATAACTTCTTCCGGTGCATATTCGGTCAAGCATTTTCCCAGTGCCTCATATCCGTCATAAGCTATGTACTCATCGATGTCCTCAGGATTGATAACACCACAGTTTCTAAGCGCAACACGAAGTTGTTTTTTATAAAAGTTCGTTTCATTAAGAGATTTTACACCATCTTCCGTAACGGTTTCCGAATACAAAAGACGTGATACAATTCTTCCTTTTAAAAGGTGTTCTGAAACGATTTCCGGAATATCATCCGTTTTTACCATCGAATAAAAGCTACCTTCCGGATAAACGATCATGATTGGACCTAACGCACAAAGACCAAAACATCCGGTTTTAATTACTTTTACTTCTTTTTCAAGTCCCTGACTTGCAATTTCCTGCTCAAGAACATTGATTATCTGTTCGCTGCCTGAAGAAGTACAACCGGTACCACCGCAGACAAGCACATGAGAACGATACATCTAAAATCCTCCTTACTTAGTGTTTGTACCGATTGTATATTCTGCAACAACATTTCCGTTGACAATGTGGTCGGCAACGATTCTTGCAACTTTTTCAGCAGTCATTTTCACATATGTAGTCTTTTCTCCGTTCGGAGTATAGATTTCTACAACAGGTTCGTATTGACAAATACCAATACATCCGGTTTGTGTAATGGCAACATGCTCAAGCTTTCTTTTTGCCACTTCTTCCGTAAAAGCGTTAAGAACAGGACGCGCACCGGCAGCAATTCCGCAAGTAGCCATCCCTACAACAACCCTGATACTTCCATGTATATCATCGCGAACATTTACACTGCTTTTTACTCTGTCTTTGATTGCTTTTAATTCTGCCAAACTTTTCATCTTAATTTGCACCACCTTATATAATAATTTCGATGTTACTCTGATTTTCATCTATAAAATCTTTTATGAACAGCAGAACTTCGCCGGAATTGATTGGAACATCTTCCAGCTCCTTTTTGATTTCACGGGTATCCAAGCAAAACTCCTGATTATCTACTTTACTGTTGAATACAAAATCAATGTCGGGGTTTACCGATATTAGAGACATCATCGTAGCAGCTATGTCTCCCATCGGCAACATGTCTATATGGTCTGTTTTATAACAAGCTTTTACCGTCGTTCCTTTACCAACAACAGAATCAAGGAAAAAGCTTCCCCCCGTCATCTCTGCCGTCATTTTGAAGAACGGAACGCCAAGTCCGACTTTTCTCGTGGTTCTTGTGGTAAAAAAGGGATTCATGACCTGCTCAACCTGTTCTTCACTCATACCACAGCCATTATCTTTAATTTCGATTTTAAGCGCACACTCGCTTGTTATTTTTTTAACAGATAAGTGTACAACCGTAGCATTGGCTTTTATAGAGTTCTGCACGATGTCAAGAATATTTAAAGAAAGCTCCTGCATAACTTTTATTCAGAATATTTTGCTAAAATATCATCAACATCGTCTGCACTAAGACGTCCGTAAACTTCATCGTTGACAGTTAAAACAGGCGCCAATCCGCATGCACCGATACAACGGCATGCATCCAAAGAAAATTTCCCGTCAGGTGTGCACTCTCCGCCTTTAATGTCCAACTTCTCCGCAAATTTGTCAAAGATATCGCCCGCACCTTTTACATAGCATGCTGTTCCAAGACAGACCGAAATTTTGTATTTCCCTTTCGGATTCAATGAGAACTGAGAATAAAATGTTGCTACCCCGTATATTTCCGCCATCGAGATGTCCAGTCCTGTGGAAATCATCTGCAATACTTCAACAGGCAAATAGCCGTAAATTTCTTGTGCTTTTTGCAAAACAGGCATTAAAGCTCCCTTTTCTTCTTTGTAAGAAGAGATTACTTCCATTAGCTCTTGTTCCTGTTCTTGAGTGCCGCTAAATGCAATAGCGCACTTTTTGTTTGCCATATAGTTAACCTCCTTATTGAATCAATATGCAACAAAAAAAATTAAAAAGTCGAATGTTGACACATTTATATTAATTATAACATTTGATGCTTAAAAAAGCTATACTTGCTATTATAAATTTAAAAAAAATTATTTGTCAATTTTGTACAAAATGCTTGAAACCAATTTTATTAGGTTGATGTTTTACTAAATTAAATGTATAATTAAATTATCTTTATGCATTATTTATATAATTAAGAATTAATAGGAGGATGTTGCAGTGAATCTGAGTGATGTGAAGAATATCATTGATTGCCAGGTGATTTTTGGAGAGGATCGATTGGATCGGGAAATTCATACTGCTTGCGGCTCTGACATGATGAGCGATGTGCTGGCCTTTGTGAAAGATCAATCCATTTTATTAACAGGACTTGTAAATCCCCAGGTCATCAGAACTGCTGACATGATGGACATGGTTTGTATCGTTTTTGTCAGAGGGAAGCAGCCGGATGAAGCAATGATTCAGCTCGCACAGGAAAGAGATATCGTTTTAATGAGCACCTCTCACAGAATGTTCACTGCATGTGGCCTGTTGTGGGAAAATGGTCTGAGGGGAGGAAACTGACCCTTGATGGATAATATCTTGAAACTTAAATATGACGTAGACGGAGATGATTTTACCCGCGCAGGGGAAGCTTCCGCCAGCGTAAAAAAAACACTAAAAAAAATGGGCGTTCCCGCAGACATAATCAGAAAGGCCGCCATTGCACTGTATGAGGGTGAAATCAACATGGTCATCCACGCGGACGGCGGGGAGATTGAAGTAGACATCAGCTCTAACAAAATCATAATGATTTTAAAAGATAAAGGAAAAGGTATTGAAAACATAGAACTTGCCATGCAGGAAGGCTATTCTACCGCTCCGGACGAAGTTCGATCTCTTGGATTCGGCGCCGGAATGGGACTTCCCAACATGAAAAAATATTCTGATGAAATGAGAATCGAAAGTACACTGAATATAGGAACCACGGTGTATATGACCGTTTGCATCAGTTAACGCTATCGAAAAGATCGTCTGCCAAAGGAGGGATAGATCTTGCAAGAATTTTTCCACTCGGTTAGGCTTGATAAAGATAAATGCAAAGGTTGTATCAACTGTATCAAGCGATGTCCGACCGAAGCGATAAGAGTACGAAATAAAAAAGCTAAAATCATTTCAGAACGTTGTATTGATTGCGGCGAATGTCTCAGGGTCTGTCCGCACCACGCGAAAAAACCTATTTATGACCATCTTGACGTACTGAATCGCTTTGAATATAAAATTGCTTTGCCCGCTCCAGCATTGTATGCACAGTTTAACAACCTAGATGACGTCGATGTCTTGTTAAATGCACTTCTTGAGATGGGGTTCGACGAAGTCTACGAAGTTGCCAAAGCAGCAGAAATCGTTTCGGACACCACAAGAAAACTGATTGAAGAAGGAAACCTCAAAAAACCGATTATCAGTTCGGCATGTCCTGCTGTTACCAGATTAATTCGTGTTCGGTTTCCGAGTCTTATTCAAAATGTTTTGCCGCTGAATGCTCCTGTAGAGCTTGCCGCAAGATTGTCTAAAGAGCAAGCGGCTCTAAGGACAGGGATCGCACGTGAGAAAATCGGCGCCATTTTTATTTCTCCTTGTGCCGCAAAAGTTACCGCTGCCAAAATGCCTCTCGGAACGGAACAAAGCGAAGTTTCGGCTGTGGTTGCAATCAGCGAAGTCTATCCAAAGCTTTTACACTTTATGAAAGAAATCAAAGAACCCCAAGACTTATCCCAAGCGGGAAAGATCGGTGTGAACTGGGCAAGCAGCTCGGGTGAGGCATCTGCCCTTTTAAACGACAATTATCTTGCCGCAGACGGTATTGAAAACGTCATAAAAGTTCTTGAGGATTTGGAAGATGAAAAACTGGAAAATATTGATTTCATTGAGCTTAACGCCTGTAATGCCGGCTGTGTCGGTGGGGTCTTGACAGTAGAAAACCCTTACATCGCACGGACAAAGCTAAAGCGTTTAAGAAAGTATCTCCCTGTCTCTCTTAACCACATTGAACAGATTCCCAACGAAGTCAGATGGGACACTGATTTGGAATTCTCACCTGTCATGGAGCTGGATTCCAACGTGGAAAAAGCACTTTCCATGCTGGGCAGAATGGAAGAGATTGAAGAAAGTCTTCCCGGATTGGATTGTGGCTCCTGCGGTGCACCATCCTGTAAAGCGTTGGCAGAAGATGTCGTTCGCGGCTTTGCAACGACAGATGACTGTATCTTCAGATTCAGAGAAAACATGACTTCTTTATTTAACGATCTACATAAGCTCGAAGGATATATCCCAAGTTCTTTTAAAAACGAAAAAGGTGAGGAAGAATAGTATGACTGCAATTGAACTGGCGAAACAAGCAGGATTTGATATCAAAGTTGAAGGAAATGGCGATAAAAGAACCATATCAGGTATATACTGCGGAGATTTGCTAAGCATGGTAATGGGGCGTGCGAAAGCCGATGATGCGTGGATTACTGTTATGGGAAATATTAATTCGGTTGCTGTTGGCGTTTTAGCCGATGTCACTTGCATTATCCTCGCGGAAGAGATCACTATGAATGAACAAGCTTTGCAGAAAGCGGCTGATGAAGGTGTCTGTATCATTCATAGCCATCTTCCAACATTTGAAACTGCCAAAAAGATAGCGGAGCTCGCCGCATTATGAAGCTGTATTATGACCTCCACATCCATTCCTGCCTGTCCCCATGTGGAGATTCAGATATGACCCCCAACAATATTGTCAATATGTCCTTGCTGAACGAACTGGACGTCATTGCAGTCAGCGACCATAACAGTGCTTTAAATGTTGCTGTAACCAAAAGTATCGGGGAGAAAAACAGGATTCTGGTCGTGCCCGCAATAGAAGTCTGTTCTTCTGAAGAGGTTCACCTGCTTTGTCTTTTTGAAGAAATTTCCGCTGCCGAATCGTTTTCAGAAATGCTTTATGAGCATCTTCCAAATGTTATCAATAAACCTGATATATTCGGATTGCAGCAACAAATGGATGAAGAGGATTGCGTGATAAGCGAAGTTTCGAAACTTTTAATAAACGCCGTAGATTTAAGTATTGATGATTTGGTTTCATGCATTGATGATTACAGCGGGCTTATCATCCCCGCTCATATTGACAAAAACTCTTATTCCATCATATCCAACCTTGGGTTTATCCCCCCTGACTACCACTTTAGCTGCGTGGAAATCAAAAATCCTCCGTACGAATGCGATTTTCGTGGAAATATTATTACCAACTCGGATGCACATTATCTTTATGACATTAACGAAAAACAACACTGGATAGAAACGGAAGAAAAGTCTGTCAAAGCTGTTATAAGCGCTTTAAGGAAATATCAAGAGCCCATAAATTAAAAAAGGATATATGGCAAAACCATATATCCTTTTTTCTATCCTTTTGACTCTTTGCAGTTATGGCACAAACCATGTATCATTAATTGATAATCTCTCACTTCAAAATCTGTGGTATTTTCTATCTTTTGCACGATATTAAGCAATCCCTCAGTCTTAATGTCAAAAACTTTCCCACACTGATCACAAACCATGTGGTCGTGCTTTGACAAATCTCCATCATACCTGTCACTTCCATTGGGCATCGATATTTTTATAATCGTCCCGTTTTCAACAAGCGTATTGAGATTGCGATAAACTGTCCCCAGACTTAAGTTGGTGTGAATAGGTTTGAGCATGTTATAGACATCATCCGCAGTGGGATGAATCCTGTTCTCTAAAACTGTATTTTGAATCAATTCTCTTTGTTTTGAATACTTCATAATACACCTCAATATTAATAACGGTTACTGTTATTAATAATATATCAGAATAAAGCAAAATTGTCAAAGATTTTTTTAAAATCTTTCTACTCTTCTTTTTTTTCTAAGTTCATATCTTTTTTTGCCTGCTTCCCATTCAAACTTCTCTTTTTCTGTCTGAATCAAAAGACCGGGAACTTCTATAGGGTTCTCATTGTCATCCAATGCAACAAGAACAACGTAAGCTCTGTTAACGCTTCTCCTCATTCCCATTATATCCTCTACAAACGTGTCTACCCTTACCTCCATAGACGTATTCCCTACATACGTCATCTCTCCTATTAAAACAATCGTGCTGTTTACATAAACAGCCTCTTTAAATCTTAAATTATCTACACAGGCAGTGGTTACCTCTGCGTTTGAATGCCTCCTTGCAACAACCCCTGCAACAACATCGATCCACTGCATTAACATTCCACCAAAAAGTCTATGGGAACCATTTATATGCTGTGGCATAATCCACTGAACCTGCTCTGCCCTCGACTCTGCCACTGTTTTCGATTCTTTCTGCATAAAAAATCCTCCTTTGAACTACAAAATAAAAAAACTCAAAAACAGGATTGTTTTTGAGAAAAACATTAATTACAAAAGCGTTCATACTGCTTATAACCTTATATAGATAATATCATAATATCTAACATCAGTCAAACAATCAAAGGGCGGGAACAATCTGATAAGCAAGGCCTTCACATAAATACAAAAGCCTTGCTTATCAAGTTTAAGACATCGCTCTGTTTCAGTCCTCAAGTATTAAATTTTTGTTGTCTAACAAAAATATTTTTACAATTTTAGAAATAAACGTTAAAGTCTCAATCTCGTTTTTAGTCCATAGTCGATTGCTATTGCAATCATCAAATCCAATAAATGCAACTGATTCTCCTATATGTTGAATTTTACAATTTAATATCGCTTTCACATTGTTTTTAGCCAAAATACTTGCTATTTTCTCGGGAAGCGTCGTCACGTCATTGCAATATAGCACTCCGTCAGAATTATAACACTCAAAATATTCCTTCAATTTTTGACACGACACTTTTTCAAGACTTTGGGTAACAGGGTTAATATCTTCATGACACCACTCATATGTTTTACTAGTATCCCCTTCTTTAGAAAATTGTTCATAAACATAAGCCCTACTCACTCCATAATATTCGCCCGATGCTTTGAGGAGGAACATGATGATTTCTTCAATTTTTGTGCGTTCATACAGCAAGTCAAACGTGTATTTAAAAAGTTTATCATTAAACGAAGCATCCTGTGCAATTCGTACGCCATTACTTAAAAACTCAAGATTACTATCTGTAGTTTCTAAACACTTCTTATACGCTGAGTTGTTCTCATAAATAACATAGCAATTTTTACCGCTTTTTTTCGCGTGATATAAAGCAACGTCCGCTCTTTTGAATAGATCAAAATAACTTCTTCCATCCTGTGGATAAAATGAAATGCCTATGCTGCCCGATATTTCATACCCAATATGTTCCTCAACAAAGGTACTGTTAAAGATATCACATATCTTTTTTGCTTTGCAACACACTTGCTCTTCGGATTCTATATTTTTGGAAAAGATTACGAACTCATCTCCTCCTACTCGTCCTATGACGTCGTCTTTTCCGAAAACTTCTCTGATTCTTGAAGAAATGCTGATAAGAACAGCATCCCCAAACATGTGCCCTAAACTGTCATTGACCATTTTAAAGTTATCAATATCAATGATAAACATTGCATGACGGCTTTCACATTCACTGGCCTCAAGATGTTTTTCGATAATAGCCTGTGCCGTCATTTTATTATAAATCCCTGTCAGCGAGTCCCTCCTGGACAGCGTCTTAAGATTCAAGACTTCTCTTTTCTTTTTATCAATATCAGTAATTCTTCCAATAGCCCTAAGAGGAATTCCATTCTCATCTAAAATAGTTGTAACCTGAACCAAACACCAAATATATTTGTTTTGTGCGTTAAGTGCTCTAAACTCGGCTTCGGAATATTCTTCTCCACTTATAATGCTTTCACATAAATTAGCGAAAATATGTAAGTCTTTTGCTTCTATCTTTTCTCTTTGGGTGATATATTCAGGAAAATTTGTACAACACGGTTCAAATCCAAATACCTCTGAAAATTTGGTTGAGAACGAAATCTTATTTTCCAAAAAGGAGTATTCAAAAATCACTCCATTTAGTTGCTCTGAAATCACCTTATATTTCTGATAACAAAGATTTTGCTCTATTTCAGACTCTTTTCTCTCCGTAATATCAATGGCGACCGCATAAATGTATCGTAAATTGTCAGCTTCACTTACAATTTTGCAGCAGTCCAAAAGCCAAATGACAGACTTATCCTTACAAACGACCCGGTATTCAACAGAAAATTCATTTAAGTCGTTGACATGGCTTTCCAACTGATTCATAACAAGGAAATAATCATCGGGATGTATAAGTCTTAAAAACTTGTTGTCAAAAAGCTGTTTCAATTCGTCTTCAGAATAACCGCAGAGCGACAAAAAGTTCTTACTCAAATAGCTGATAGAAAGTTCCTGGTCAAATAAACAACTTTTTATTGCACCGGGAAGATTTTGCACAATCTTCTCGAACGGCAGCCTGTCTTGCTTTTTAAACGATAAAAGCTTTTGACTTGTAACAAGGTCCGTCTTTTTGGATTGAGTCATTTTAATCCCCACTAACACTATTAATAAATTTTATAATTGCAGGCGCAATTATGAAAACGCATAAGCAGCATACATAAAATTTCATTATATGTGCCGCATACTCTCGTCAACTCTTTTGTGTTTCATTTCCCTTTTATAAATAATCTAAAAGCTTGTTATCTCTTTTTATAAAACAAGCCAACTTTTCATAAATTCTGTTAAAATCTGCTCATGTAGCCGCATCTTTGACAAAGCGGTTCTACAGCCTGTCTATTAGAAAATCCGTCGTATATGGCACGCGCCCGATCAGAATTCATAATGTTTTCCAAGTTGTCATCAAAAATATTCCCTAAATTGATATCTCCTTCAGAATCCAAACAACAAGGAACAACAGTCCCATCACAATGAATACCAATTTGGTCACGAAGCCCATAACAAAAGCCCTTATTTGTTAATGCATCAATGTCCATCGTAGGCCAGGAGAATCTTTGAGCTGTTTCCATAAAAACATTATACCCCAGCTTTATGCTATTTTTTGTAGTAAAATGTTGTTTTAGCGGTTCCTTAAGTCCAAAAAAATTTTCGACGACAGAAAAAATCTTTTGATTTGAGTTCAAGTTCCAAAGCCTAAGTACACATATCGTCCCTTGATTTTCTGAGATTGTCTTGGAGAAACAGCAAATATCTTTAATATAATCTTCAATATTTTGTTGATTTAAGCTTGCTTCAAAGCTATGAAGAGAAAAACTTATTTTATATAAATTGTTAGCATCCATCAGCATTTTTTGCTGTTCTTTTATCAGTGTTCCATTCGTAGTAATACTTGTTTTCAAGCCCGCGTCATCACTTATTCTCAAAAATTCAAAAAGATTAGGGTGCAAAAGAGGTTCACCCAACAAATGCAGATAGATATATTCCGTAACATTTCTCACTTGATTAATGATAAATTCAAACTGATTAAGCGATAGAAATCCAGGGGCCCTTTTTGTTTTTTTACAAAAACTACAATCAAGGTTGCAGACATTTGTAATCTCAATATATGCTTTTTTAAATCTCTTCATATTTCATCTCGATACAATTTTATTATTAACATCATAGCATTTTACAATGAATTTGTAAAGAAATAAGAACTGTTTAAAAGATATAAAAAAACCTTTTAAACAGTTCCTCGCGTGAAAAATTATATTGTTTGAATGTTATTTTAAATTTTGAAGTCTTTTTACTGCTTCGAACGTA
>JARBTU010000023.1 GCA_029240015.1 Oscillospiraceae bacterium
CCTGTCGGCGTACTGTATATTCCAATTATGATTACATCATATTGATTGCCCTTAATATATTTCAAAATACTCGGACAAAAAGCACTGTCATTCCCTATTTTTATTGATTTCAAAAAACTATATTTGAAATTAGTAAAATCTGTTTTTAACCAACTATTTTCTCTGTCCTTCGCGTCTTCTCTTTCAAACAATACGGTAAGATCGCACAGTTTTCCCAACTCTTCAAAAAAATCTATCCTGTATGGCGAAGGAATATTTGTTAAAAATAATACTTTCACTGAGTAATCTCCTCATAAACACTTAAATATTCCTTGAATCTCGTTTTTTTATCGTATTTTTTGGATCTTTCTAAACAGTCCTCACTGCTAAAGTCGTTTGACTGAATATTTTTTATCGTTTCTGCAAGGCAATCAATATTTCCCTGCTCTATAATAATCCCACAGCTTTCATCTATACTTTCCACACTTCCACCTGTTCTATAAGTAATAACCGGAGTTCCGCAAGCTAATGCCTCCAGATTAGTCGTTGGAAAATTATCTTCATAAGTCGGATTCACAAAAACATCTGCCACCGAATACAGACCCGCCAGCTCCTCAATATTATGTGTCCTCGAAATCCCTATGATGTTTTGGGGTAAGCTTTGTATTTGCTTTTTATCCACCCCCACCAAAACAATTTGATACAAATCATCAAGCTTGTTTGAAAGACTGATAAAATCGTCAAGCCCTTTTCTATCACTCCATACGCTTGCAACGCCTAATATAATAATCTTTTTTTCCAGACCGTATCTTGTCTTGAAATCACTTTGTGTTGGCCTGAACTTATCAAGGTCGATCCCATTGTGAATTACCTTTACCGGAAATCTTCCTAAAAATGATTTCTGTACAAGTTCTTTTAACCAAACAGACGGTGTTACAATGGTCATATTTTTGACCGACGTAAACAATTCTTTTTTCTTAATAAAATTCTTTTTAGAGCGATCCATCAGCAAGCTTTTGGGATATTCTTTTTTATTACCGCAATTTTCACACTGAGTGAGCCATTTATCACACCCAATTAAATCAAAGTACGCGCAATGCCCCGTAAACGGCCAGCAGTCATGCAAAGTCCATATAACAGGCTTATCATATTCTCTCAAGAAATTAAAAAGCAATTCGATATTCAGGTAATATCCATGCAAATTATGCAAATGGATAATATCAGGTTGATATTCCTTAATCTTTTTAATCATTTTCTGAGTAGAAATCACAGAACCAAAACCATGCTTATCCCACAGTCTTGTTTTGGCTACATGTAAGTATATCCCCATTTTAGATCCAATGTTAACGGATTCAATATCGTCTGCCACATTTTCTCTGCCATAAAAAAATAACCCCTCATGACCATGTTCCACAAGTGTTCTATATAAATCAGCCGCTATACGACCGGTACTTAGTACGCCAAAGGTATTGATTTGTACTACTTTCATAACCGCTCCTTTTGATCTTATGCCAAATTCTCCAGTGCCTCACTATACATCTCAATCGATTTATCTTTTGTGTACCTGCCAACCAAGTACGCTCTCCCGGTGGAGTGCTTGTCCACAAAATCATATTTCTCTTCGATTATTTTTGTAATCGCTTTTTCAATCTGATCATAATTTCCTGCCTCACACAAGATGCCGCAATCAGATTCCTCAATTATTTTCCATGCTTCCGTTTCAGGCTCAAGGATCCCAAGAATAGGGATATTAGCTGCCAAGACACCATAAATCTTGCTTGGCACAGAAACTCCCTTTATCCCTTTTGCATTGGTGACGATATGTACATCTGCGGCATTTAAAGAATAAATCAAATCCTTTTTATCCTGATAAGGAATAAAAATAACATTGTCAAGGTGATTAACCTGACAGTATTCTTCCAGTGTAGACTTTATTGCTCCATCGCCGACAAAGGCAAAAACGGTACTCGAATCATCTTTATATTTTCCTGCAATTTTAATAATATTTTCAAAGTCATAATAAAGCCCGATGTTTCCCGAACTCATAATGACAAATTTGTTTTCTAATTGATATTTCTCTTTAAATTCAACAATTTTATCCTCAGTCTTTTCCAAAGGATAAACGCTTGTTTCGTTAATCCAATTGTTGATAACGATGTTTGGGGGAACTTTTTTATTTTCAAATCTATTTTCAAGATTCTTCTGCATATCACGACCCACTGTGATAATCAAGTCGGCCTTTTTGCACGAGCGTTTATCAAACCATAGCATAGTGTTCAATAAAAGCTTGTTCCCAGCGTACTTTACCGCTATTGTCTGTTCCGGATTAAAATCCTGAACATTATAGATTAATTTCCCTCTGGTAATCATTTTTCCGATTGTACCAAGAATTCCCCCTAAAATCGGAGGTTGTGAAACTGTAAACACCAAATCCTGCCTGCCCACTTTGAATGTTGCCCATATAGAATTAAAAAAATAAGACAGAATGTGTTTCACTCGGCTTACTTTATTTTCTTTAGTAAAATCAGGAACCCTAACGCGAATTATTTTAACGCCGTTATAGTCTTCGTAATAGTACTTTCTGTCTTTATATTTCTGTTCAATTATACCGGTGTAACATGGCACGGCACAAATCACCATTATATTGAATTTATCAACGAGTCCTTCACAAAGTTCTGTGTAAATCTGAGCAGTAGATGCAACTTCAGGGTAAAAATAATTGGCATATAATAGTAAGCTTTTTTTCATAAGTATAATAACCCCAAATAAGTAATTGATTAATTTTCATATGCATACTTGTATTATTATATCTTATTTTTAGTCATAATTCAACCGATGGAGACATTTATTATAATTATTATACAAAATTTAAAAACTATACAAATATTGTGTTTATTCTTTTAGCGACATCTCGTCTTGTCAGCTGCTTTATTTTCGAGTAAAAATAAACAACCGGTATCGCTTTTTCAAGCAATACCGGTTTACTTAGTCTAAAAATATTCTGCTATAAATTTAAGATTTGTAATAGTTAAATTACTTAACTTCAACTTTAGCGCCTGCTGCTTCCAATTTGCCTGCAACTTCCTCAGCTTCAGCTTTAGAAACGCCTTCTTTAACAGCTTTAGGAGCACCGTCAACGATGTCTTTTGCTTCTTTAAGACCAAGGCCTGTGATCTCTTTAACAGCTTTGATAACGTTCATTTTGCCTGCACCAGCATCAATCAAAACAACATCAAACTCTGTTTTCTCAGCAACAGCGCCTTCTGTAGGAGCAGCAACAGCAACAACAGCAGCCGAAGCAGAAACACCGAACTCCTCTTCAAGTGCTTTAACAAGTTCATTAAGCTCAAGAACTGTAAGAGCTTTAACTTCTTCAATCATAGATAGAATTTTTTCGCTAGCCATATTAATATCCTCCGTAAATTTTATTTTGGGGTCATAATCCTTACAGGATTATGCAACTTCTTCTTGTTTCTTTGCAATTTGATCAATAACAACAGCAAGATTTGCGATAGGAGCATTCAAGCTGCTAAGCATGTTCGCAATAAGAACTTCTCTTGCAGGAATTTTCGCAATCGCATTAACGGTATCAGCATCAATAACTTTTCCGTCCATAAAGCCTGCTTTTACTGTAAAGACATCACCTGGAATCGCTTTCGCATATTTTGCGATGATCTTGGCAGCGATAATTGGGTCGTCTTTGCTGACAGCAAGAGCAGTGGTTTTTTCGAGAACTGCGTTTAATTCTTCATATCCAAGGTTTGCAGCAGCAAAACGAAGCATTGTGTTTTTCTCTACTGTGTATTCAACTCCGGCTTCACGAAGCTCTTTACGAAGCTTGGTATCATCCGCAACGTTAATTCCGGAATAATCCACAAGAACGCCCGCACATGATGATTTGATTTTCTCAGTTAAGTCCACAACAATTTTTTGTTTTTGAGATAAGATTTTCTCATTTGGCATATATTTCACCTCCAAAGATTCGTCTTTCATGATATATAAAAAGCCCTTTCCTCACAGAACCGTGAAGAAAGGGCAGATACACTACAATAAAATGCAAAACGCATCATATGTTTGTGAATATGCTTTTCTCCTCGGCAGGCAAGGAGAATTCCTTTTTACGCAACAAGATACTCTTGTATTGCACCTGCTGTCTTAAGAAAATAACAGCATTAATTATTATATCCTATTAACAAACAAATGTCAAATACTTTTATACACCGAATTTAGCAGGGTTCACTTTTACACCGGGGCCCATTGTTGTTGCTACAACGCAGGATTTAATGTATTGACCCTTTGCCGCAGATGGTTTCGCTTTCACGATTGCACCCATCAATGTATCAAAGTTCTGCTCCAATTTTTCAACGCCAAAAGAGGCTTTTCCGATTGGGCAGTGAATGATATTTGTTTTGTCAAGGCGGTATTCGATTTTACCTGCTTTTGCTTCGGTTACTGCACGAGCAACATCAGGTGTAACAGTTCCTGCCTTCGGGTTTGGCATGAGCCCGCGAGGTCCCAAAACTTTACCCAAACGTCCTACAACACCCATCATGTCCGGGGTTGCAATGACAACGTCAAAATCCATGAAGCCTTCTCCTTGGATTTTCTGAACCAATTCCTCAGCGCCAACAAATTCAGCTCCTGCTTCTTCAGCAAGCTTTACATTGTCGCCTTTTGCAAAAACAAGAACGCGAACTTTTTTACCGGTACCGTTTGGCAATACCACAGCGCCACGAACTTGTTGATCAGCGTGACGAGAGTCAACGCCTAATCTAACATGAATCTCAACAGTTTCATCAAACTTTGCTTTTGCTGTTTTTACAGCCAAATCCAAAGCCTCGGTTGAATCATACAATTTGGTACGCTCAACGATTTTCGCACTGTCGACATATTTTTTACCGTGTTTCATTCATTTTTCCTCCCTCATGAGTGGTTAATAACGGAAATTTCCTCCCACCAGTGGTCGGCAGTTAATCGATTACTTCGATGCCCATTGAGCGAGCTGTTCCAGCGATCATGCTCATTGCAGTTTCAATGTTAGCTGCATTTAAGTCAGGCATTTTTAGTTCGGCGATTTTTTGAACCTGCTCCCTGGTAATTTTTGCTACCTTTGTTTTGTTTGGCACACCTGAGCCGCTCTCAATTCCACAAGCTTTCTTGATAAGAACTGCTGCTGGCGGTGTCTTAGTAATAAAGGTAAAGGAGCGGTCGGCAAATACAGTAATAACAACCGGAATAATAAGTCCGATATCATTTTTTGTACGCTCGTTAAATTCCTTTGTGAAAGACATAATGTTCACACCGTGTTGACCTAAAGCCGGACCAACCGGTGGAGCCGGTGTTGCCTTGCCTGCAGGGATTTGAAGCTTAATAAAGCCTACTACCTTTTGAGCCATTTCTTGCACCTCCAAAATAACGTGGTAATTGGCGGAGTATTGCTTACATACTCCTCCCACATTCAGAAATCAGAATTCGAATTTAAGCAAGTTTTGCTCTTTAATCGTTAACCAATATCTGAACTAAAAGCCATACCCGATGGCTTTTATTACATAAACTAAAACGAATAAGATTAATCAGCCGTTTGAACCTGGTCAAGTTCAAGCTCAACAGGTGTTTCACGCCCGAACATCGAAACAACCACTTTTACAAAGTTTTTGTCGATATCAAGCTCCTCCACAATCCCGATGAATCCTTCAAGCGGACCATGAATAACTTTTACGTTATCTCCAACAGCATAATTAACTTCAACCTGTCTGACGTCAACGCCCAAGGCTTCAACCTCTTGCTCTGTCAAAGGAACAGGTTTGGACCCCGGTCCGACAAATCCTGTCACTCCGCGGATGTTTCTTACAACATACCACGAATCGTCGGTCAAAATCATCTTGACCAAAACATAACCTGGGAAGATTTTGCGCTCTACTTCGCGCTTTTTGTCGTCTTTAATCTCAGTCACTGTTTCGGTCGGAACCCTGATCTCGTGGACGAGATCGTGCAGCTTGTGATTTTCGACAACTTTTTCAATGTTTTGTGAAACCTTATTCTCATAGCCGGAATAAGTGTGAATCACATACCATTTTGCGGCTTCTGACATAATAATCAGCCCTCCATATTTAATCCATATTTAGAAATTAAAAATGGATTTAAGCAGCCTTCTGAAGAATAAGATTCAAGATTGATACAAACAATGAATCCAATCCCCAAACAAAGAGCCCGGCAATAACAATAAACACAATAACAACAATGGTGTTGTTATAAGTTTGTTTCTTGCTCGGCCAAACAACTTTGCCAAGTTCGCTCCTAAGGTCTTTAAAAAAACGGGTGATTCTTTTGAAAAATCCGGGCTTAGAACTCTTTTCTTTTGTTTTCACAACAGCTGTATCCTTCGCCATTTTTGTCAACCACCTTTCGTTTACTTCGTTTCCTTGTGAGCAGTGTGTTTCTTACAGAATCGACAATACTTGTTCATTTCGAGCCTGTCAGGATCGTTTTTCTTGTTTTTCATTGTGTTGTAATTACGTTGTTTGCACTCTGTGCAAGCTAAAGTAACTTTAACCCTCATTGCGGCACCTCCTGCGTAATCGGATTTTTTTGCCTCCCTCGTAAAAGGAACGCCATCTAAAAAATGCACAAAAAAATAAACCCTTTTAGAGGTATTAACATCATAACACAGTTTCTGTTGTTTCGTCAAGGCTTTTCCTCTAAATTTAAATATTTTTTTATTTACCGATTTATTTACCAATTTACTGTTTATTATATCACTAACTCCTTATGTATTACAAGCATAAAATAAGATTGCTTGCTTGAGGATAATAAAAATTACGTACTTCTAAAACGGTACAAGCTGTAATATATATTACCAATGTTATTTTGCAGAAATATTTGCACTTGAAAAATATTTGTGATAATATAAAGTGTAATACTATTTTATAATATATTATAATCCTACAAAATAACTGTTCTTATTAACTGGAGGTAACCCTATTATGTCAAAAATCCGAGTAGCTGTTGTTTTTGGCGGCGTTTCGTCAGAATATGAAGTTTCTCTTGTTTCCGCATCCTCCGTGATACGAAATATGGACCCTGATAGATATGAGATTGTGTGCATCGGGATTACAAAAAACGGGCGCTGGCTTTATTTCCCGGGAAATATCGACATGATCGCCCGCGGAGATTGGGACACCCACCCAGACTGCACAACCGCCATCATCAGCCCTGACCGTTCGCATAAAGGGATTTTAAAAATCATGAGCGACGGGAGTTACAGCCTTTTGAAAATCGATTGCGTCTTCCCTGTCTTACACGGAAAAAACGGTGAAGACGGAACCATACAAGGTCTTTTTTCCCTTGCCGGAATCCCTTATATCGGCTGTGACACACTTTCATCCGCTTCTTGTATGGATAAAGCAGTCACCCACGTCATTCTGGACCAAGCATCTATAAAAACCGCGAAATGGAATTCCATTACCCGTTCATCACTGTCCGACCTTGACAGTGAAATCAAGCGGTTTGAGACCAAACTCGGGTTCCCTATGTTTGTGAAACCTGCTAACGCGGGATCTTCCGTGGGTGTTAACAAAGCTTCCAATCCCGAGGAGTTAAAGGAAGCCATTAAAATCGCTTTTGCCCACGACAAAAAGGTTGTGATTGAGCAAGCTATCATAGGAATTGAAGTGGAATGTGCCGTTTTGGGCAATGACAGACCAAAACCGAGTGTTCCGGGAGAAATTACTCCTTGCAACGATTTTTATGACTATGACGCCAAATACATCCTCGGGGAATCGGCGCTACATATTCCGGCAAGGATTGATGCCGACACCACTGAAAAATTGCAGGACATTGCTGTCAAGGCTTACTTGGCGCTTGGCTGTGCAGGACTTTCAAGAGTTGACTTTTTTGTAACAAAAGACAATGATATTATTTTAAACGAAATCAACACTATTCCGGGCTTTACTTCTATCAGTATGTATCCGAAACTTTGGGAAGCAAGCGGACTTGGCTATGCCGGGTTAATAGATGAACTTATTACACTGGCTATCGAGCGTGCTGATTTTTAAACTTTTCAATACACTATAATTCCCTTGGAGGTTTGTCATGGATAAGCGACCTATTGGCGTTTTCGACTCCGGTTTAGGCGGACTTACCGTAGTTAAGGAACTTCAAAAGCTTTTGCCGAATGAAGATATTGTTTATTTCGGTGATACCGGAAGGGTTCCATACGGAACGCGCTCGAAGGAAACCATCAATAAATATGCACTGCAGGATATCAAATTCCTGCTTCAAAAAGAAGTTAAAATGGTCATCGCCGCCTGCGGAACTGTCAGTGCGGTCTTGCCTAAAGATATCATCAAGACCTTTGATTTTTACTACAGCGGTGTTTTAAAGCCTGCTGTTCAAGCGGCTTGTGTTTCTTCTCAAAGCGGTAGAATCGGCGTAATCGGGACGACTGCAACCATTAAAAGCGGCGCATACGGCAAAGAAATCAGAAATATCCGCTCCGACTCAGTGGTAATCGGTAATCCCTGCCCTTTATTTGTTCCGCTGGTGGAAAACGGCTTTATAGACAGTGACAACCAAGTAACCCGCCTTGTTGCAAAACAGTATTTGCAGCCTTTTATTGAAAACGATGTGGATACACTGATATTGGGATGCACGCACTTCCCGCTTATTAAGAAAATTATTGGTGACATTGTCGGTGACGATGTAACGCTGATCGATCCGGGAAAAGAAGCCGCCAGGTCTGCTGCGGCACTATTGACAAACAACAACATGCTGAATAGAAGCGAAACCCACGGAAAGGCTTCCTTTTATGTGAGTGACACGATTGAATCGTTTGAACAAACCGCTTCGGTTTTTCTTCGGGATGATGTTTGCGGTCAAGTTGAAAAAGTTGATATCGATAGTTTATAAGGAATTGGAAAAGGATAAAGAATGAAAACAAAAGTTTTGATTAATATAAAAAGCATACAAACAGTAGAAGAAGACCAGGACGTGACTGAGTTTTTTACGAATGGCAATTTGTATTTTAAAAACGACAAATGGTATATCACATATGAAGAAAGTGAGACGACCGGCTATAAAGATTGCACCACTACCCTCAAGATAGACGGAGATCACCTTGTGACCATGCTTCGGAACGGATCGTCCAAATCACATCTTGTGATGGAACGCGGCAGAAGAAACATCGGCTATTACGGCACTCCTCATGGAGAGCTTGTGATTGGTGTGTTCGCAAAGGAGATTACCTCTCATTTTGATGAGAACGGAGGCAATCTTTATTGCAGATATCATTTGGATATCAACTCGTCCGTTCTTAGCAAGAATGAAATCTATGTAGACGTAAAGCCATGCTGAACCGCACTGACTTTTGAAAATTTTGGAGGTTTAAAATAACATGACAAACGCAATAAAACTTGCAAGCAGCGATTTAAGAGAGCTTATTTATGCGGCTGTCGGACGGGCTGTTTCGGAAGGACTTCTTCCTGCGGAGCCTATGCCTGATTTTGCGATAGAAATCCCTGCTGATACATCACATGGCGACTTTGCAACCAATATTGCAATGGTGGGAGCCAAAAGCTTTAGGCTTGCTCCAAGAAAGATTGCCGAAATCATTTGTTCCAACCTAATTTTGGATGGAAGTCCTTTTGCGCGCTGTGAAATTGCCGGTCCGGGATTTATTAACTTCTTTTTGAAACAGGCATGGTTCGGAACCGTTGTAAAAAATGTTCTGCAAGACGGGGACGATTACGGTCGTTCTGACTTTGGCGAAAACAAAAAAGTGATGGTGGAATTTGTTTCGGCGAATCCGACAGGACCGATGCACATAGGAAACGCTCGAGGCGGCTCAATCGGTGACTGTCTCGCTTCTGTTCTCGACTGGGCAGGATATGACGTAACCCGCGAATTTTACATCAACGACGCGGGCAACCAAATCGAAAAATTTGCTGTATCATTGGAAGCAAGATATCTTCAAATCTTTAAGGGAGAAGAGAATATTGAGTTCCCTGAAGACGCGTATCACGGAGAAGATATTAAAGTTCATGCACAGAACTTTGTGGAACTCCACGGGGATTCTTTTGTTAACAAAAGTTCAGATGAAAGAAAAAAAGCCCTTGTGGACTATGCACTTCCGATTAACATAGACAGACTAAAAAGCGACCTTGAAAAATATCGTATTATTTATGATGTTTGGTTTAAAGAAAGTATTCTTCACCAAAATGGAGAGATTCAAAAAGTCTTAGACATTCTTTCTTCAAAAGGGCTGACTTATGAAAAAGAAGGTGCTTTGTGGTACAAAGCGAGCGAATTCGGCAGCGAAAAAGACGAGGTTTTGGTTCGTGCAAACGGTCATCCTACCTATTTTGCAGCGGATATTGCCTATCACTATAACAAATTTGCAGACCGCGGTTTTGACCGTGTGATTAACATTTGGGGCGCTGACCACCATGGACATGTGGCAAGACTCAAAGGCGCTATGGACGCTGTGGGACTTGACGGCTCCAAGCTTGACATTGTTTTGATGCAGCTGGTTCGTTTGATGAGAAACGGTGAAACAGTCAAAGTCAGCAAAAGAACAGGAAAGTCCATCACCCTTGTAGACTTGTTGGATGAAGTCCCAATTGATGCAGCAAGATTTTTCTTCAATCTTCGCGAATCCAATTCTCATCTTGATTTTGACTTAGGGTTGGCAGTGGAGCAATCCTCCCAAAATCCTGTCTATTATGTTCAATATGCACACGCAAGAATCTGCAGTATTATTTCTAATCTAAAAAATGATGGAACCGAATTAAAAGAAAATGTTTCCCTTGATGTTTTGACTGCAAGTGAAGAAATCGAACTGATTCGTCATCTCGCCTGCTTACCAAGCGAGATTATCGAAGCTGCGAAAAACTATGACCCTGCAAGAATCACGCGCTATTCCATTGATTTGGCGACTAAATTCCATAAATTCTATAACGCATGCAGAGTGAAATGTGAAGACGAGTCTTTGATGCTGGCAAGGCTAAGCCTGTGCCACGCTGTAAAAATCGTTCTTAAAAACGTGTTGACCCTGCTTAAAATATCCGCCCCTGACTCGATGTAACAACCATCGACAAAAATGAAAGGACTGTGTTTTTAAATGGATCTTCCCTCTAGGCTCCCGCAATTATTGGATGGAGCTACCGGAACAAACTTATTTCTGGCAGGAATGCCTTACGATGTTTGTATTGAAAAATGGATTCTTGAACACCCGGAAACTTTAAAAACAATTCAAAAAGGCTTTATTGATGCCGGTTCTGATGCAATTTACGCCCCGACCTTCTCTGCCAACAGAACAAGGCTTGCTCGATTTGGGCTGGAAAATGAAGTAGAAGGCATCAACAAAAGACTGGTTGCGCTCAGCAAAAGTGTTGCAAAGGACAGGCTGGTTGGAGGAAACCTTTCTCCCACCGGGCTTGTTTGCCAGCCTTTCGGCGAAACCTCACTGACCGAATTGATGGACATCTTTTATGAGCAAGCTTGCGCGTTAAAAGAGGCAGGCGTGGACTTTTTTGCAATCGAAACCATGACGTCCCTGCGCGAAGCGCGCGCTGCTGTTTTGGCATGCAAAAAGCTGAATCTTCCCATTTTCGTAACCTTCACCGTGGATGAAAAAGGATTTACGCCAAGCGGAGCGACCATTGTCAACTGCCTTGTGATTTTGCAGGAATTAGGAATCTCTGCTTTTGGAATTAATTGCTCCAACGGACCTTGGGAAATGGCGGATCTGATTGAAGAACTTTCTGCCTTTGCAAAAGTCCCGCTCATTGCTAAGCCAAGTGCAGGGCTTCCAAATCCTGTCCTCCAAAATGTATACAATTTATCCCCTCAGAAAATGGCGGAGCTTTTTGTTCCGATTCTTGATGCGGGCGCTACTATTATTGGAGGATGTTGCGGAACAACTGCGGAACATATTAAATGTTTAAGAGAGCTTGTTGACAACTTTGACTTCAAATCGCCCCACCTCAAAAAAGACCGGCACGACCTTGTGCTGGCGAACTCCATTCAGGTCTTTTTGATTGATAATGATAACTTGGAATTCACAAGACCAATTTCTTGTTCGGTTGATATGGCTGATGAACTTCTGGAAGCCGAAAATGAGAGCACCGACGTCATCTTAATCGAAGTGCACACGCCCGAAGATGCACGGCTGTTCAGCTTGAATGCACACATTCCTCGATTGCCTGTGGCTTTTTACTCAGAAGACGAGCTTGCCCTAAAAACAGCATTGCTGCTGTATAACGGCAGAGCGATTGTTGATTCGACGAGTTTGATTGAACGGGATATGCTTGAAAAAATCGCCTCAAAATATGGCGCTGTAGTCTATTAACTTACATAAAAACCTCATGAAGCCTTTTATGCTTCATGAGGTTTTTTACTTTTGTAATCATTTTTTCATACAATGCCTTTAAATATAACAACCTGTCACAAATAGTTACAATTGCTTTTGTATCATTGTTTAGATTCCACACAAAAAAATGATTACAGATAACAAACAGTTACAATCCGGCGAGATTCATTGACATGTCCTATAATTTACCATACAATATTATCAAAGGGGATTCAATTATAAAGGAGGGCTTTTAATAGAGACCCTTGAAAGTCGGTTCATGGCAGCGAGAAAAAGAAACAGTTTATGCCTGTAAAAGATAGAAAATAAATACAAGCTTTAGCCGTTGCCATGACATTCCCTTTTTAAAAAACGCTATTTTCTTTAGTGTTGATACTTACAAAAAGAACGCCCCCTCTGTTATAATAACGGAGGGGGCGTTCTTTTTTATTTTCATTTGGTATTAATACTATTTAATATACTTCCGAGCTTTTGAAAATTCATCACGGACTTCATCATACTCAACAACACCATGGCGCTCTTTTGCAGTGTCAAATGTTCCCCAAAAAGCAGAATCATCTTTATTGGGTTTATA
>JARBTU010000240.1 GCA_029240015.1 Oscillospiraceae bacterium
TATGGTATGTTGGCGATAGTACAAACTGGTATAATCTTTTTAGCAACACTTTTTATTGGATTTTTATTGGATTCTCTATTTGAATTCCTAATAATATTTTCTGTTGTTGGTGTTCTAAGAAAATTTACTGGGGGAGTTCATGCCAAAACAATGGGAGGCTGCATTGCAGTGAGCCTTGTTACCATAACCATTATGGCGGTGGTTTCCAGATACATATTGGCAACTGTTTTTACACCGTTGCTCATGCTTGGTTTTATGCTGGTCGGTTATGGGGTGATATTTTTGGTGATTTATCAAAAGGCTCCTGTCGATTCCCCTAACAAACCGATTCACAAACCGGAGAAAATAACGCGGCTAAGGAGACACAGTTTTTTGTTTGTTTCCATCGCATTGTTATTTTCGATTATTTTGACAATATGTTCATTTTTTATAGAGAAAGATAGTTTTGTGAGCATTAATTGCTCCATAATGCTGGCTTTGGTTTGGCAGACATTTACGCTGACTAAAACAGCACACATTATTTTTGGGAGTCATTTAAGACATCATAAATAATTAAATGAAAGGGAGGAAAGACCCATGAAAAACAAAGGCGCATTTTTGGGTTTGGTTGCAACAATTTGTACATTGATTGCGACCGCAGTTGCTACTTCGGCTTGCACTTACTATTTCTATCAGCCGGAGGAGCCAAAGTCATTGTCAGACATGTAGTGTGTGAGTATGTGGGACCTTATCATAAGGTTCCACATATTTACTATATTTTTATCAAAGAATGGGGCGTAACTTGATGCATCAGACAGAAATGGAAAAACATAAACAACTTAATACCTTATTGTTTGTGCTGAAGTTACTCGGTATATTTTTCTCTGTGATTCCTCTTATTCAAAGGATTTTTCATGGAACAGCAATTAATGATCCATTTAGTAGCGACTACATAGTTATAGTGGCATTTATGTTTACTGGTTTTTCTATAGCATTGTTTTTTCTAGTTCTTATATCATATAACAGTATGAAGAAGGACAGTCATATTATATGGGTGGAGCTTCCCATTTTTTTAATTATGATTATTACGGCAATTTCTTTGTCAGGTTCATATAAAAGCGACTATAAGTTTTTATTTATATTTGTTATCGTAAGCTATTCAATAGAATATTCAATGCAAGTAGGGCTTATTATTGCCGCGGTGGCATCGGCTTTTGTTCTTGGGATAGATTTGGTTTTCGGCAATACTGGTGAAGTAAATCCTTACTTTGAAAATGATATTGCCTTGGTGGCTATGTTCATTATGGTTGCTGTAACAATTGGACTATATTCCAGAATGGAAAGACAGCACATAGATTATTTGAAGCACTATGCAAACCTGGACGGGCTGACCGAAATCTATAACCACAGGTATTTTCACCAGAAACTTGATCAGAAATGCAAAGAAAGTGATTTGGAGAAAACGCCGATTTCTCTTTTAATGCTGGATATTGATTATTTCAAAATCTATAATGATATGTATGGGCACCAAAAGGGCGACAGTATCCTTAAAGAAATGGTGAGTTTACTGAGGCAAAATATAAACAACAGTGATATTCTTTGTCGGTATGGAGGAGAAGAGTTCAGCATTATTCTTCCGAATACTGATTTAAATGAGGCAATAAGAAAAGGGAACCAGATAAGAGAGGCTGTGGCGGAATATCAATTCGATGGAGAGAACGCTTTGCCAGATAAATGCTTAACGGTTTCGATTGGCGTTGCCCAACTGTATGAAAAGAATGATTCCGCGAAAGAATTAATTTATCGTGCGGACTCTGCACTTTACAGAGCGAAATATTTAAGAAGAAACCGTGTGGAAATCTATTCTTCGGTTATTGATCAATATAACAAAGAAAACGGACATAACGATGCAAGCAAAGAAGCGTTCAGCTCTTTGAAAACGTTAATCAGCGTTATCAATTCGAGGGATAGTTATACATACAGTCACATAGACAGGGTAGTTCATTATTGTGAACTGATTGCGGATGACTTTGATTTAGATTCTCAAAATAAACGAAAACTGATTTATGCCGCCTATCTTCATGACCTTGGTAAAATTAATGTATCCAAAGAAATTTTAATCAGTAGCACGAAACTGACCGACGAGCAGTGGAACGAGCTGAAACGTCATCCATCAGACGGAGCCGAAATTATCAGCAAACTTGAAGGATTTGAGGATATTGCGACAATCGTATTACAGCATCATGAACGGTGGGATGGGGCAGGATATCCGAATGGCGTTAAAGGTGAAAACATCCTTCATCTGGCGAGGATATTATCCATTGCGGATTGTTTCGATGCGATGACTAACACCAGACCATACAGTCAAAAGCGTTCTTTCGAAGAAGCTTTTGAGGAAATCAGGAAATGTGCGGGTTCGCAGTTTGACCCAAACCTGACGGAGACTTTTATTAAATCGATCAGTGAAGCATCTTCCATGATGTATGCAGATTAATAGGTTACAGAAAAACTCTTGGGAATCACCCAAGGGTTTTTTTAGCAGAGAGACGAAAAAAACATTGCAAATATCATGTAAGTTTTCATTGAAAAGCTAGTCCATTTTTGTTATAATAGTTCAGAAATAAAGCAGTAAACTTCACATCATGTGATTATTAACGTTGGGGAATGGGAGAAGAAAACATGGATATTGAGCTTAAAAAACATCGGATAGACCGAATGATTGGAACACTGAACGAAATGGCGCAAAGTGAGGCTGTTTGTTTAGACAAATGGCTGTGGAAAGAGGGAAGGTTCCTTACTCTCGCTGAAGCAGATCAATCCGCTGCCGCTTGGGAAGATTTTGATAGCAACAGTATGAGATGGGGCGGTA
>JARBTU010000241.1 GCA_029240015.1 Oscillospiraceae bacterium
CGGATTATCGATGCGATTACTACAGCTCTTGATATAGATTCTAACGAAGTATGTGTGACAAAATTATCATAAGGAGGAAAACACGAAAATGAAATTCAATGCAATAGTAGGGAAAAGACAAATAATATTGGCATCGCTGGTGCTGATTTTGGGGATAGCAGTATATCTGAACTGGCAGTTTGCAAAAACAGGTGAAGACTTTGCCGTGACAAACGGATTGGACACAGGCAAAAATTACGGTGATACCCAACTGGTGAACAACACTGCTTCCGGAAGTGATTATTTTGCACAAGCCAAACTGACAAGAACCAAATCAAGAGATGAAGCCAAATCAACATTGACCAAAATGCTCCAGAGCAGCAAACTTTCTGACAAAGAAAAAGCAGAAGCCACCACAAAAGCGCTTGATCTCGCGAAACAAATCGACAGCGAAGGCAAAATTGAAAATTTGATCAAAGCAAAAGGCTTTACTGAATGTGTCGTTTATATAAGCGAAGATAAGGCGGATGTCGTTGTAAAAACAAATGGGCTTTCCAAGACAGAAGCGGCACAAATCAAAGACATCATTCTCAGCGAGTCTAAAACAAACGCAGAAAATATTAGAATTGTTGAAGTAAAATAGTTGTGTCTTTTAAAATTTGTGTTATAATATAAAAAGAAGTAAAATATGCGGTCTTAGTGCTAAGACGGAGGGATAAACGTTGGAACAAAATAAAACGCTTACTTCGGGAAGCCTCAAAATATCAGAAGATGTAATCTCTACAGTGGCAAAGCTTACTATCAATGAGATTAACGGCGTTCACAGTCTTGCGCCAAGTTCTGCTTCGGTCATGGAAATCGTCGCAAAAACAGGAGCGACCAAATCTATTAAAATAGATTTAAACGGCGACGTGGCACAGATTGACATCAGTGTCATCCTAAAGTCCGGACACAAGATTAAGGATGTTGCTGAGCGGATTCAAACCGCTGTAAAAGATGCTGTCCAGAACATGACGGGTGTAGCTGTTTCAAAAGTAAATATTTATGTAGCAGGAGTCAAATTTGATGAACAGCTTAAGCAGGATTAACGGCGGCTTTTGTGAGACTGATAATAATAAGATGATATGATTTATATTCTAACCCTCGGCTTGGCTTGAGGGTTAGTTTTTGCATATATAAAATAGATTTCAAAAAACATACTGTCGTGGATAGTGGAGGATAAAATATGAAACGTCACCAGATGAGAGAGCATGCTTTTATATTAATATTTGAGAGGATTTTTATAGATTATACAGTGGATGAAATCATTGAAAACGCAACAGAGTGTTCTGAGCTGGAAATGAATGATGATATTAAAAAACTTTTTAAGGGCGTTGAAGAAAACAAATCTGTTGTTGACTCGGAAATTGAAAAGTATCTAAAAAAATGGAGTATCAACAGGATTTCCAAAGTTTCGCTGGCGATTTTGAGGCTGGCAGTATATGAAATCATGTTCTGCGACGAAACGCCGTTATCTGTTTCGATTGACGAGGCCGTCGAGCTTGCCAAAACATATTCCGTTCCGGAGGATGCTTCATTTATCAACGGTGTTTTGGGTTCCTTTGCAAAAGATTTTGAGGCATCAAAATAAAATGGGAAAGACTTTAGGAATTGATACCAGCAATTACACAACATCTGTTGCACTATATGACGAGCAGAGCGGCGAAATCATTATGGAAAAGAAGCTTTTGCCCGTGAAACAAGGCGAAGTCGGGCTTAGGCAAAGTGATGCCGTTTTTGCTCATGTGAATCAGCTCTCAGAGTTGTTTGATAACTTGTTTTTAGAGAATCGGCATGAGATTACAGCTATTGGCGTTTCCACAAAACCTCGAAATGTCGATGGTTCATATATGCCGTGTTTTATGGTAGGGAACATGGCGGCAAACATATTGGCTTCGGTTTCGGGTGTTCAAAAACATGAATTTTCTCACCAGGAAGGGCATGTTGTAGCCGCCCTTTATTCCTTGAACAGGCTGGATTTGTTAAAAAGAGAATTTTATGCATTCCACGTTTCCGGAGGAACGACTGAACTTTTATCGGTTACCCCTCATGATGAAAAAAACATGGATATCAAGCTTATTGCAAGATCACTGGATTTAAAGGCAGGACAAGCCGTTGATCGCGTGGGTGCGATATTAGGCCTACCTTTTCCATCCGGGCCAAGGCTCGAACAACTGGCTTTATTATGTGAAGAAAAAATTGTTGCAAAGCCCAGCATGAAGAATTTGGATTGTTGCTTGTCTGGAGTCGAAAATCAATGCAAAAAACTAAAAGAAAGCGGAGCGGAGGGCAGCTATATTGCTCGCTTTTGTATAGAAAATATTAAATCCGCTATTGATAGCATGACACAGGGCATACTAAACTTATATGGAGAAAAACCGATTGTTTATGCGGGTGGTGTGATGTCAAACAGCATCATAAAAGAATTTATCAGCAAAAAATACAACGGACTGTTTGCCGAACCTGTTTATTCATCCGACAATGCGGCCGGAATCGCTTTGCTGGCGTCAATAAAGCACAACGAAAATTAGAGGTTTTTATATGGACAATTTCGGATTTTTAAGCGTATCGGACGTCAATTTATATTTGAAACAAATAGTAGCCAATGACTTAAATCTGCATGGAATCTTTATAAAAGGTGAGATTTCTAATTTTATTGACCATGCTAAGTTAGGGCATATGTATTTCACGCTCAAAGATGAAAAATGCGCTATTAAAGCGGTTTTGTTTAAGGGAAACCGCTGGAAATTGAAGTTTAGGCCCGAGAACGGAATGAAAGTGGTCGTGTTCGGAAGTGTAAACGCTTTTGAGCGGGACGGAA
>JARBTU010000242.1 GCA_029240015.1 Oscillospiraceae bacterium
GTAACCCATGATCAAGAAGAAGCATTAACCATGTCGGATACGGTCGTTGTCATGAAAGACGGTGAAATACAGCAAATCGGAACACCTCAAGACATCTATAATGAGCCTACCAACGCTTTTGTTGCAGATTTTATTGGAGAAAGCAACATCATTGACGGGATGATGAAAAAAGATTATCTGGTTGAGTTTTGCGGCGTTGAATTTGAGTGTGTCGATTCAGGATTCGGATCTATGCAGCCGATTGACGTTGTGATTAGACCGGAAGATATTTCGCTCTCTTCTGTTCAGAATTCTTGCTTAGCAGGAATTGTAGAATCGGTTATTTTTAAAGGTGTCCATTATGAGATGACGGTTGCCTGTAACGGAATACAATGGCTGATTCATTCTACCAAATGTGAAGAAGTAGGAACGCAGGTTGGTCTGTCATTTGGACCCGAGGATATACATATCATGAACAAGCTGGTCCCATTTGATACCAATAAAGTAGAGGGTATTGTCACGGACACCGACACGATTGAGTTTTTAGGGGTATCATTCACAAGGGAGAACCTCGGTCTGGAAGCAGAAACACCTGTTATCTTGACTATCCATCCAAAGGATATAGAGGTAGTTTCAGAAGATATCAGTGATTTGACCGTATATTTGGAGTCTTTGATATATAAAGGCGCACACAATGAGCTTATTGTTTATACGCATGAAAGAGAGCTGATTGTGCATTCCCAAAATGATGAACAGGTTGCAACCGACATCGGAGTCAAATTTAATTTTGACCATATTATTATTGAGCCTTCTCTTAAAAAAGAGGAGGGTTAGCGGATGAAAAACAGATTGTCGGCGTTGCCATATATTATTTGGACGGCTATATTTATCATCGTTCCGCTTGGAATGGTGGTTTATTTTGCGTTTACAAGCGAAGGCGGGGGAGTTGACTTCCACGCGATTCTCTCGATTGGGAAATATACAAACATCCTAATAAAGTCCTTTTGGCTATCCATTATTGCCACGGTAATATGTTTTGTGATTGCATACCCGTTGTCGTATCTATTATCCAGAATGGGCGGTTCCGCACAGAGGACGATGGTCATGCTTGTGATGCTGCCGATGTGGATGAACTTTTTGCTTCGCACCTATGGATGGATGACTCTGCTCGAAAATCAAGGTGTAATCAACAAACTTTTCAGCTTAATAGGACTAGGTCCTTTTAAAATGATCAATACCCAAGGGGCGGTCGTTCTCGGAATGGTCTATAACTATCTTCCGTTTATGATCTTGCCGCTTTATTCGGTTATGATGAAAATTGATAAATCCATCATTGAAGCGGCACAGGACCTCGGTGCCAATACCCTCGGCGTGGTAAGAAAAGTACTCTTACCGCTAAGCCTTCCGGGTATTATATCAGGAATCACAATGGTTTTTGTTCCTTCCGTCAGCACATTCGTTATCTCCCAAAAGCTTGGCGGAGGAGGAAATATGCTCATCGGTGACTTGATTGAACTTCAGTTTTTGGGCGGTGCATATAATCCGTATCTGGGCTCTGCTATCTCTTTGGTCTTGATGGTTTTGATTCTTGCGGTAATGGGTGTCATCAACCGGCTGGACAATGAGGAAATGGAGGGCATGCTGATATGAAGAAAATTTTAGGTAAACTTTATATCGGGCTTGTATTTTTGTTTTTGTATGCTCCGATTTTCGTGTTGATCGTATTTTCTTTCAACAATTCCAAAAGTCGCTCTAATTTTACAGGGTTTACGTTTAAATGGTATCAGGAATTGTTTTCAAACAACTTGATTATGGGTTCTCTTTTTAATACGCTTACAATTGCTGTCATTTCTTCTGTTTTTGCGACAATACTTGGGACTTTTGCCGCGATTGGAATCAGAAACATGAAAAAAACGGGCAGGGGAATTATGATGAACATCACCTATCTCCCTGTTATTAATCCGGAAATTGTGACTGGTGTATCGCTCATGCTCTTGTTTGTGTTTTTAAACAGAACGCTTAATCTTCAGCTTGGTTTTATGACGGTTTTACTTGCTCATATTACATTTAATGTTCCGTATGTGATTCTCAATGTGCTGCCAAAACTCAGACAAATGGATAAACATCTTTATGAGGCGGCACAGGACTTAGGCTGTAACACAAGGCAGGCATTTGTTAAAGTAGTTATTCCCGAAATCATGCCGGGAATTGTTTCAGGATTTTTAATGGCATTTACTTTTTCACTTGATGATTTTGTAATCAGTTATTTTACAAGCGGAAGTTCTTTCCAGACTTTGCCTGTAACCATATATTCTATGATAAGAAGAAAAATCAATCCTCAAATTAATGCGCTGTCCGCAATCTTATTTATTGTTGTCTTGGCTGTTCTTGTGTTAATGAACATAAAAGATGCAAAGATCGAAAAAAGAAATCTGCAAAAGGAGAAGATATAATTCATGAAAAAGTTTTTATCTATCGCATTGATGCTGTCTTTGGTAGCAGCTCTATTCTCAGGCTGTTACGACAAAAAAACGGTTATAAACGTTTATAACTGGGGCGAATACATCTCAGACGGCAGTGACGATACGATGGACGTAATCGAAGAGTTTAACAAAACTCACCCGAACATCAAAGCAGTATATTCCACTTTTGCCTCCAACGAAGAAATGTATGCAAAGATAAAGTCCGGAGGGGCTCAGTATGATGTGGTGATCCCATCGGATTATATGATTGGCAGGATGATAGAAGAAAGCATGCTTGAAAAACTGGACTATAAAAATATTCCGAACTATTCTTATATTATGGATGATTTTAAAGGCCAAAAGCTTGATTTTGACCCGACAGG
>JARBTU010000243.1 GCA_029240015.1 Oscillospiraceae bacterium
TAATTTAATTATGTGAAACAAGCAGGACGACCAAAAATCGATAGAATAAAACAGGCAGTTTTTGAATATTTATGGACTAGCAGAATGAATTTTTAATGTTGCCGTTAAAGGAGATAAAATTGTGAGTCTGATAAATATTCTTGAAAAAGACCTATCACACAAAAAGTCATACGAAGGGCTGTCTGAGTCGGAGGCAAAAGAGCGCATCAGGCAATATGGCACCAACGAATTGCAAGCGAAGAAAAGTGTACATCCCTTCACAATTTTTACCGACCAATTTAAAGATGTGCTGGTGATGATCCTTTTAGCGTGCACCGCAATCTCTCTGTTCATGGGAGAGTATACCGAAGCGATTGCCATTTCGTGCATCGTGCTTGCGAATGCTATCATGGGATTCGCGCAGGAACTGAAAACCGAAAAAACGCTTGAGGCACTGAAAAATATGGCGGCTCCTGTTGCCAAAGTGTATCGGAACGGGAACTTGTGCAAACTGCCCACGTCAGAGATTGTCTGTGACGATGTAATTATGGTAGAGTCGGGCGATAAAATCCCTGCTGATGCAGTGATTATGGAGTCAATTAGTCTGGATGTTGATGAATCCATATTAACGGGGGAAAGCGTTCCTGTCTCCAAACAACAGCATAAAAACGAAGAAGTCCAAAACGAGCTCAACAAGTCATATCTTATTCATATGGGGACGACCGTGACCAAAGGAAGAGCAAAGGCTAAGGTTATCGCAACAGGAATGAATACCCAGATGGGAAAAATAGCGGATATGTTAAACGAAATTGAAGACGAGCAGACCCCTCTGCAAAAAAAGCTGGAGCAGTTGGGCAAATACATCGCAATAGGATGTCTTCTTATCTGCGCTATCGTTGCATCAGCAGGTATCTTAAGAGGGGAACCTGTTTTGGATATGCTGATTACAGGAGTTTCTCTTTCCGTTGCGGCTGTTCCCGAGGGGCTTCCTGCCATTGTAACGATTGCACTGGCGATAGCGGTCAATCGAATGGTCAAGCGCAAAGCATTAATCAGAAAGCTTCATGCTGTGGAAACGCTGGGATGCGCCAGTGTGATTTGTTCCGACAAAACAGGAACACTGACCCAGAACAAAATGACGGTAAAAAAGGTCTTTACATTAGACGGCACGCTGGAGGTGTCGGGTGATGGATATGAAAAGGCGGGAGATTTTAAATCCGATGGGCAAAGGGTAAATATAAGAAACGATGAAACTGCGCAAATGATGATGGAAATAGCTATTTTATGTAACAATGCAGAGATTATAGATTCTGAAAACAGTTTCCAAAGCAGGGACAGAGCGGTCAACATGGCAAAAGGAACCCACAAAGTACTCGGAGATCCTACCGAATCCGCATTGCTCGTTATGGCGGGAAAGGCAGGCGTAACCAGCAAATCCTTGGAGACAGAGTATGAAAAGATAGACGAAATTCCTTTTGATTCCACCAGAAAATGTATGTCGGTTATTGCTCAGACCAAAACAGGGAAAAAAGTGGTTTTCTGTAAAGGTGCTTACGACATCATCATTGAGAAGTGCACGTATGCAAAACAAAACGGTGGTCAGAGCGGGATTACCCAGGCAATTAAGCAGAAAATATCCCGTGCAAACAATCAAATGGCCGGCTCTGCTTTAAGGGTTCTGGGGTTTGCGTATAAAGAAATCGTTGCGGGGGAAAGCAAGGAGAATTATGAAAAAGGACTCACTTTTGTGGGGCTTGCAGGGATGATTGACCCGCCGAGAAAAGAAGCGCAGCAAGCGGTCAAAACCTGCATTAGAGCGGGCATAAAGCCGGTCATGATTACAGGTGACCACAAAGAAACAGCGGTTGCGATTGCCAAACAGGTTGGGATTTTTCATGACGGAGATAAAGTGATTTCGGGTATGGAGCTTGATCGAATGGACGAAAATGAGCTTGCGAAGGCAGTGACCCATACAACGGTTTTTGCTCGTGTAAGTCCGAATCATAAGCTGAAAATTGTGAGAGCATTTAAAAAGAGAGGGCATATCGTTGCAATGACGGGAGACGGCGTGAACGACGCGCCCGCGATCAAAGAAGCGGATATTGGCGTTTCGATGGGAATCACAGGAACGGATGTAACCAAAGAAGCGTCCGAAGTAATTTTGCTGGACGACAATTTTGCGACGCTTGTTGTCGCCGTGGAAGAAGGAAGAGTAATCTATGGCAATATCAGAAAGTTTATAAGATATCTTTTATCGTGCAATATCGGAGAAGTGCTGACCATGTTTCTGGGTATTTTGATGGGGCTTCCCGTTATTTTACTTCCAATCCAGATACTGCTTGTCAACCTTGTTACCGACGGATTTCCTGCCATTGCATTAGGACTTGAACCGGCGGAGAAAGATATCATGAAAAGACAGCCCAGAAAAGCATCCAGCGGAATCTTCTCCGAGGGACTCCTCACTACTATTATATTCAGAGGGTGCTTAATTGGTTTAACTACACTGGCAGTATTTGTAACGTTATATAAAATGACAATGAGTTATGATTTAGCCAGAACAGGTGCATTTTTGACTTTAGTCATCACCCAGCTTATCCATGTTTTCGAGTGCAAGAGTGAAACCAAAAACATTTTTACGGTTCCTTATTTCAGCAACATGAAACTGATACTTGCAGTAACTGCAAGTGCGCTCACCGTATTTGCGACCATCTATGTGGATGCACTAAGGCCGATATTTTCTACGGTTCCTTTAGAGAAAAGTCACCTTGTTATTGTGATGGGGTATTCCATGATAGCGCCGATTATCAGCTCAGTCGTGGGAATGTTTTTCAACAACAAAAAGCC
>JARBTU010000244.1 GCA_029240015.1 Oscillospiraceae bacterium
GGGAACTTTGTTTTAAAAGACGGAACGGTCTTGGGAGAACACAAAGGTATTATCCACTATACGGTAGGGCAAAGGAAAGGCTTGGGGTTAAGCTTTGCTCAGCCAATGTATGTGACTGATAAAGACAAGCAAACAAACACGGTGACACTAGGGGAAAAGCAAGAGCTTTTTTCGAAAGCACTGATTGCACAGGATGTGAACTGGATTTGGATTGATACCCTAGATGGGCCGATGAAGGTGACCACAAAAACAAGATACCGCCAAAAAGAAACGCCTGCAACTATTTTTCCTCATGAACAAGGAGTCTTGGTGGAGTTTGATGAACCTCAAAGAGCCATCACACCGGGGCAGGCAGTCGTTTTTTATGACGAAGAGGTTGTTGTTGGCGGGGCAACCATTATGAAAGCTTTATAATATCTAATTTAATCAAAGTTAAAGGAGATAAGTATGATAAAAGATCTTCAGGAGCAAATTTTACAACTTAAAAAAGAAAAGGACATTTGCATTTTGGCACACAGCTATCAGGCGAGAGAGATTGTTGAAATTGCAGATTTTACAGGCGATTCATTTCAGCTAAGTGTAGAGGCAAAAAAAGCACAGGCAAACACTGTTTTGATGTGCGGCGTAAGATTTATGGCGGAAACAGTTAAAATCCTATCTCCGCAAAAAAAGGTGATTTTGGCGAATCCTTTGGCGGGATGTCCTAAGGCGGAGCAGATTGAACCCGAGATGGTTGAATACTTCAAGATGAAGAGTCCTGACCATACCGTTGTGGCTTATATTAATACCACTGCGGAACTCAAAACGGTTTGTGATGTCTGTGTGACGTCTTCATCCGCGGTGAAAATTGTTAAGAATCTTCCTAACGATAATATTATCTTTTTGCCTGACTGCAATTTGGGTGACTATGTGAGCCGTCAGGTTCCCGAAAAAAATATTAAGCTGATGCAGGGTGGATGTCCCGTGCATGCGGCGGTGAACCTCACCGATCTTGAAAAAATTAAAACACTCCATCCGGAGGCGCTTGTTCTTGTCCATCCTGAATGCGTTCCGAAAGTCGTTGAACAGGCTGATTTTGTGGGTTCTACATCCGCGATTATGGACTATGCAAAAAAATCGGATGCAAAAGAATTTATTATCGGGACAGAAATCAGTATCGTAGAACACCTTCAGTATACTTGCAGAGATAAAAGGTTCTATCCTTTGTCTAAAAAGATTCTGTGTCCGAACATGAAATTGACCACATTGGTAGATGTTTATGATGCAGTTGAGGGAAGTGCCGGTGAAGTAATCGAACTGGATGAAAATACCATTAAAAAGGCAAGAATTTGTATTGACGAAATGATTCGGCTGGGCTAAAACCTATTTTTATAATAGAAATTGTAGTTCTTAAAATGTAATATAATGGTTTTAGTGCAAATTGCTGGATAAAAACATACAATATTCTACAAAAAATACACCCTAACTGTATATAAATTACAAAAATTCTTTTATTTTTACGCATTAATTCGTTAAAAACAGTTGCAATTATGTCAAACACATATTATAATAAGTACAATGTTAGTTTTTGGTTGACAGATTTAGCCAATTTAGCTATAATTTCAAAAAATTATATAAGATTTTTAATTATTAAGACGCTTTTCTTATAATGTTTGGGACAAGTCCTTATAAAAACAATATTTTTATATTTAAGCATCCTGCGTTTCTAATCGGAAAGGCTTGGACATAAGATGATTGAAACTGTTTTCATCGCATTACTTATTGCGAAGCTAAAAAAATTGAGGCTTAAGCCGCTTTTAAAAGCGTATTGGCTCTATCCTATTTTTATAATGGATATATTCGGTGTATTTTTACAAATCAACATTTTTTGCGGCAACTATGCGTTCGTACGCTCTGCCGCACTCATTAAAACGGCTTATATGATGGCTTACGTATTTCCTGTCATTAGGTACAAACTCTATACTCAGGGAATAGTTGCTTCATCGTTTATTTTTATTGGGACGATGATGAATAAGTTCGTTATGAGTATGAACGGAGGCAAAATGCCCGTATATCCTTCGTTTTCTAAAATTACGGGTTACTATAGTGAACAAATGTTTAGTCAAGCAACCGGCATCCATGCTCTTGGCAACGCCGATACCAAATTTAAAATTCTTACAGATTACTTAGATATCGGATACAGTATTTTGAGCTTAGGGGATGTTGTGATAAGAGTTTTTGTTGTGATTATATTATATTACTCGATAAAAAATATTCAAGAAATACAAGAGGTGTAAAATGTTATTAATTGCGATTCAATTCTTAACAGGGTATATTCCGCAAGGGATTTCATTTGTTTTGTTTGTTTATGGTTTTAGTGCGAGAAGAATTGTTCCAAAACGTTTTTGGCTTTCAAGCGGAATATTATCGGTTGGCATCTTGATTATGAGGAGTTTACCGATTACTTTTGGAGTACATACTGTATTAAATATTTTAATCTTAATTGGTTTAAGTGTTTGGATTAATAAACTGCCTTTGGATAAGTCCATTATCGGTTCATTACTAGCACCAATCCTGATGTTTGTAGTGGAGGCAGGATATTTTGTTTTAGCTAATTCTATTGTAGGCAAAGAAACCTATGATGTGCTCATGAAAAATCAGATGTATAGGGCAGTGTTTGTTCTTCCTATTGTAGTAATTTTTATGTTAGTAAGCATAGTGCTTTATAAATATAGAAATAAAAAGAGAGAAAAAAGAAATGCAAGGTTTAGTTAAAAAGACATCGCACTTTATAGCCAAAAATCAAGGATTAGATGAAGAAA
>JARBTU010000245.1 GCA_029240015.1 Oscillospiraceae bacterium
CCCCTTCAGTACAAACCATACATTTGCCGGACGTTCTGCTAAACGGCGCATGAAATAACCGTACCAGTCTGTTCCAAATGGTACATATACCCTGAAGGTGTATCCTTGCTTTGCTAATTCAAGATGTCTTTCTGAACGAATACCATAAAGCATTTGGAACTCAAACTGTTCCCTTGAAATGCCATATTCCTTCTCTAGTTCGATTGTATATTGGATCATTACTTCATCATGTGAAGCAATGGCTGTGTAATTTCCATTTAATAAGTGCTTTTTAATAATCTTTTTATAGTTTTCATCGACATCAACCTTTTCAGGGAAAGCAACCTCAGGTGCCTCTTTATATGCACCTTTAACAAGCCTTAAGTTTGGATGTAAACTATTTAAATCCTCCACATCCCCTTCTACTCTGTATAGGTAAGCTTGTAAAACCGTGCCTACATTATCATAGTCCCTTCTTAATTCCTTAAAGATATCAATCGTTTTTTGACAACGCTCAAAGTCTTCCATATCGATTGTAACAAACACATTATGTTCTTTAGCAGCCTCTAGGATGCGACGCATATTTCTCATCACTAGCTCATTCGAAATATCAAGACCGATAGATGTCATTTTTAATGATAGCTGAGAATTCAGTTTCTCCCGTCCGATTGCTTGGATTGCAGCAATCGATTGATCGGTTCTCTCGACTGCTTCTTGTTCGTTATCGACAAACTCTCCCAAATAATCGATCGTAACGGCAAGCCCTTTGCTATTCAATTCCTTTATGACTTTAACAGACTGCTCGATCGTCTCTCCTGCAACGAAACGGGACGCACCGAAACGTAAACCATATCTTCTCGCAGCCTTTGTAAGCGTTTTATTCTGTGACAAAAATAAGAAGAAATTCTTCATCACCTGTTCCATGTTGTTTCCCCCTTGTAAGCGATACCATGTATAAAAAAATAAAAATAGTTGAACCCTCATTATTTTATCATCATTAATGTTTTTTGAATATAACTTTTCACTGCCGTTTACGGTGCATATTTACTATGGATTGAGAGATTCTAAACAAGTAAAGGAAAAAATAAAGTAGGAGGGGTATTTATGCAGCAACAGCAAAACATGAATATGCAAAACCAACAAGGAATGATGCAACAGCCTCCGGGAGTAATCTCAACGAAAGACTCCCTCTATTTATCAGATATGATGTCATGGAATTTACTAGCCGCTAAAAAGGCACACTTCTTTGCTGGGCAATGCCAGGATCCAGAACTAAAAGCAGAAGCAGAGAAATGCGGCCAAATGCACCAGCGCCATTATCAACAAATCCTTGCTCACTTAGGTGGTCATATCAATCAGCAACAACAAACGCCACAAAATAATATTCAATAACTTTTGAAAGGAGTTAAGATCATGAACCAACCACAGAATCAACAAAAGTTTCAAAATCCTGAGACACAGGTACCGAAAACACCGCAAATGAATGACCGTGACTTTATTAACGATTTACTGACAACAGAAAAATACATGACCACTTCTTATAACATGGCATTAAATGAAGCCAGCCATGATGGTCTATACAATGATATATTACAAATATTCACTGAGACGCAAAATTGCCAAAGAAATCTATACAACTTAATGTTCAGAAAAGGCTGGTATGGGATCGAATCAGCTGAACAGCAAAAACTTCAGCAGTCGTATCAGCAATTTCAAGGATATACAAACCAATTTCCAACCGGAAACGGACTGCAATAATACTCAAAAAAATAACACGTCAGGCTTTGACTCTAACGTGTTATTTTTTTGATGCTCTTCTATGCTCTTCATTTAATTCTTTTATTTCCTTTATAATTCCTTTCATTTCTTCCTTCGCTTCCGGGTAAAGTTCATTCCAATGCTTTGCTAAGGTAGGCATTGACTTGGCGATATGAGTGTATACAGCCCAGGCCTTCACCATCTCCCTAGTGGCCTCGTTTGTTTCCCCTACGAGCAATTCACTATACTTTTCAATTAATGCTTCGAACTGCTGAGCAAATGTTTTCTCCATCATGGCACCTTCCATCCTTGGCTATATATGTGCATGGACATGTTTTACAACGTTTCGAATTCGGTAATTGATAAGAGAAACAACACGTTTTCCTTACTCTTACCTCTTCTTGAAATTCTTCTAAGTACTTCTTTTCACTTTGATATTTTTGCAATGGATTATTATGGTATCGTCCAAATAATTCTCCTTTTGCTTCTGAAAACAAAAAATGAAAATCACTTTTAACAAAGGGATTTTCGCTATTCTTTAGTTCTGTTTCGTAAAGCCAAAATAAATAGACAGCAATATTTTCCCATAAAATCAATCTTGAAATTTGAAAGTTTTTTTCTAACTGCTCGATAATTAAATAGATATTGTTGGCAAACAATTCACGATAGATATTTTTTCGCCATTCATCACGATCCTTGCCATTCCACTTCTCTATAGATAGGTCCTTAAGGGAAATCTTCGGGAGCCAGTCCTTACCGGGCACCGCCTTTTCCATTTCAATATTATCCAATGAGAGGTTCATTTTTCTATTGCTAGCTGACATAGCATAAAGCGAGATCACGGCAATAAATGCATATCGTTTGATAAAAATAGATGCCACGGCCTTCTCTGAAGGAGCACCGAGTGAGTAAGTAAGATCTTTGATCAGTTCTGTTAAAAATGTATTATCCATTAAATCGGAAATGGAAAAAGTGTGCTGTAAATCGCTTCTAAGCCTATATTTTTGTAAATGTAGAAGACCATTTTCCTCTAATAAATTAACCATTGGACGCCACCGCA
>JARBTU010000246.1 GCA_029240015.1 Oscillospiraceae bacterium
CCACCCCGAAAGCAAATTTATGGTTGCTGTTGATATCCAACAGTATTTTTTTGCGTCCGCGGGAAATCTTCTGCCCGGACATATTCATCTCGCCTTTTTCGTATATCACGCCCTGCTCAATCATTTCGTTGGTGATAATGGTAACCCCGGCACGGGTTAACTCAAGCGCCTTTGAGATATCTATTCTTGATGTTGGTCCTCTTTGTCTGAGAAGATTTAAAATATGCATTCTATTACGTCGTTTAAGATCAAGTTTACTGATTCCAAATTGGTCCAATTTAACATCTCCCCATAGATTTAAATACCGTCGCATTTCTAATTATATATTTTAACTCAAAACAACATAATTGTCAAAGCTTGGTTGATGAAGATTCTGTTAACAAAGGGCCTGACTGCCACAATATCTCCTTGCAATCAGTCAAGCCCCTTACTTCGTTCTATGTTCGTCTTATCCTTATTTCCATTATTTATCAAATATCATAGGCTGCATCTGTTTGCCTTCCAGCGCCAATCGAACCGCTTCCGGAATCTTGTCAAAATCAGAAACAATAGACGAGGGTTTCTTCTCATAATCATCCTGAACCAGTGGTACAAAATAATAATTTTTGTAATTGCACAGTGCACCGATGTTTTTAGCACATCCTGTCAATGCATCATTGGTTGAAACCCCGATAACAACAGGTCTCCCATTTCTTAAATGAGATTTAACCCCCATAGTAACAGGTGTGTCCGTAATAGAATTTGCAAGTTTTGCAAGTGTGTTACCTGTGCAAGGAGCGACCACAATCAGGTCAAACATATTTTTAGGACCGATTGGCTCCGCATCCTGGAGCGTTGCAATAATTTTTTTGTTACATATATCTTCAATTCGGTCGATAAAGGATTTGGCATCGCCGAAACGTGTATTCAAATTGTATGCGTTAAAGGACATGATAGGTGTTACTTCATACCCTATTTCGATTAACTTTTTGATTTGTTCTATCGCTTGCTCAAACGTACAAAATGAGCCGCACAAAGCATACCCTATTCTTTTTTCTTTCATTCGCTTTCACCTCTTTCACAAAGAATGTTGCAGATTGTATCATATATAATCTCTCCCGCGCTTATCGGAGCAACTTTTCCCGGAAGAGAGAGCGCCCAAATCGTTTTGATACCAAGATTTTTTGCTATCTCGAAGTCCACACCTCCCGGCTTGGAGGCAAGGTCGATTACGAGACAGTCTTCTTTAAGCTTCCCTAAAATCTCACTTCCTAAAATCATTGCGGGAACGGTGTTAATCACAAGGTCATATTCCGATATCGACTGTTCGACATCCTTAATATGTACTGCCTTGCATCCATGCACTTTGACCCAAGCTAAATCGCTGTATTTTCTCGCGGTGACTGTTACATCTGCGCTGAGTCCCGTCAATATTTTAACAAGCACTTTTGAAATTCTTCCAAATCCGGTTACTAATACCTTTGAGCCAAACAAAGTGATTGGCATTTCTTCCATTGCCAACTGAATAGCGCCTTCAGCAGTAGGAACCGCGTTTAAAACTGAAAGTTCTTCTCTTTCAAGATAATCCACTAATTCCAAATGCTTAATTTTACAGCTTTTTTTGAGGTCCTCGTCGGCTTTCCCTGCAAAAATGACTGTTTTGTCTGAAGCAACAGAGAGCACATCCTCTACTTTTGTATGTTTATGGGAAAGAGGCATGTTGACATGAAGAGAGTCGTTTGTCGGTGGGATCGGGAAGATAATATAGCTCACCTTGTCAGTAATCTCGCAAACGGCCTCTATCTGTACGATTTTTTCGTCCAGCTCAACATTGTTATCAAACCCCAAAGCATAAACCAGTGCATTTTTGGAGAGCATATTGGCAAGGTGAGCTTGCCTTAAATCTCCCCCAGCTACCAAAAATACGTTATTTATATTCATAGGTTAAGTCCCCCATAACAATTTTGTTTCATAATTTAAGCTCCATTCCATTTGTTATATATCATCTTATGAAAGTACTTCCAACTAAGTTCTTGTTTTCTATCCTCTTTCCAATCTTTTCTCTTGACTTATCTGGCTTTTTATCCTATACTGTATTTAGTAAATTAGTAATTTACTAAATACAGTATAGGAGCATTTTTATGAACATTCCAACAACGTTAAAACATAAGCCTGTCATCGTTTCAGAGGATTATGAAAATATAGACGGGAGAAACGCTTACCACTCAGACACCAAAGGCCTTTCTCTGGGACTTGCGCAATGGAATGACCGCGGCAAAGTTGACATTTCCGCCAAAGTGTGGAGATACACGGGGGAGAAGTGGTCAAGACAATCGGAAGAACTTCCTCTCCATCGAGTGATTGACCTTGCGATTCTTGTATGCCGTGCAAAACAACACTTCAAAGAAAGTTATCGCTATGAGAAACTCTATGATCCTAAAAACACAACGATTGACCGAATCGGTGTTCAGGGCGATGCCATGACCGTTTCGGTTTGCACTGAAAATCCAATGATTGACGAAGATATCAAGCTATTTTCACAAACGTTAAGCAATGATGATGAGTTTATATCCGAACGTCTGCACGTTCTTTCAACCCTTTTAAAAGAAATGGGGTATTAATCTGACATGAAAAACCAAAGTAAAAAAGAAATGATTCGTGAATATAAGCTCAAACCTGCGGTTGGCGGCGTTTATGTCATTAAAAATACTCAAAATGGGAAGTTTTTGCTGCAATCTACTGGCGAAATCGTGGGCTCCAAGAACCGATTTGACTTTTGTCAGCTAACAGACACGTGTGCATAC
>JARBTU010000024.1 GCA_029240015.1 Oscillospiraceae bacterium
GTGTGGGGGAATCGTGTACTCCATTAAAACAACGCTTAGCTCCATGATAACCATGCCGAACGTCGGGAACGAAGTCTAGTTTTTTACATATCTTTATGTCCGCGAAGATTTGGTTGAGCTTTATGGTTTTTCTGAACTTGAAGAGCTTCATTGCTTTAAGATGCTCATTTCTGTTTCGGGTGTAGGCCCCAAAGCAGCGCTTTCAATTTTATCGGACATCAACGCGCAGAAGTTTGCGCTTTGTGTTGCAACAGGTGATAGTAAGACTTTGACCAAATCCAAAGGAATTGGACTCAAGATAGCTCAAAGAATCGTTTTGGAACTGAAAGACAAGATTTCAAAAGAGCAAGTTGTGTCGGGCGTAATGGATCTCCCTTCGGATATTCATCTCAATGCAGGCAATATGGCAGAAGCAGTCAGTGCGCTTGTCGTTTTGGGATATACACAGTCGGAAGCAACACAGGCGGTGGCTCAAGCCGACCCTTCCGCTTCGGTGGAAGAAATGATTAAAATGGGGCTGAAGGCTCTTGCGAGTCGGAGGTAGTGTAACAGATGTTTGACAAAGAGATGGATTTTGAAGACAGAATGACTGCGCCAGAATATACAAGCGAAGACGCGGATGTTGAGTTTTCTTTAAGACCGAAAACCCTTGGGGAATATATCGGGCAGGATAAGGCAAAAGAAAACCTTTCTATTTTTATTGAAGCGGCAAGGGCAAGAGGAGAATCTCTTGACCATGTTTTGCTGTATGGGCCTCCCGGACTTGGAAAGACAACACTGTCCAACATCATAGCCAATGAAATGAACGTGAACCTCAGGATTACCTCGGGACCTGCAATCGAAAAGCCCGGAGATTTAGCGGCTTTGCTGACCAATTTAAGTCCCAACGATGTATTATTTATTGATGAGATCCACAGACTTTCCCGCGCGGTGGAGGAAGTTCTCTACCCCGCAATGGAAGACTATGCGCTCGATATTATTATAGGCAAAGGACCGTCGGCGAGGTCGATAAGGATTGACCTGCCTCAATTTACCCTTGTCGGAGCGACTACAAGGGCGGGGCAGCTGACTTCTCCTCTAAGAGACCGTTTTGGCGTTTTGTTAAGGCTGGAACTGTATACACATGAACAATTGTGTGATATAATTATGCGCAGTGCTGTGATTCTTAATATCAGCTGTGACAAAGAGGGCGCTTTGGAACTTGCCAAAAGATCCAGAGGAACGCCGAGAATCGCGAACAGACTTTTAAAAAGAGTACGTGACTTCGCGCAGGTTCTGGGCAACGGCACGATTACAAAAGAAATCGTGGATGTGGCTTTGGATAAACTTGAAATTGATGATTTAGGGCTTGACAATGTTGACCGAAGGATGCTTAAGACCATTATCCGAAACTATAACGGAGGGCCTGTGGGGCTTGAAACGCTTGCGGCCGTTTTGGGAGAAGAATCGGTCACCCTTGAAGACGTTTATGAGCCATATTTAATGCAGCTTGGCTTTTTGTCACGAACACCCAGAGGACGGTGCGTGACTCCTCTTGCATATAAGCATATGGGGATGCAAAAGGACGGACAGCAAGTCTTTTAATGAGATAACAACTTAATTTTGATATAAATATTTGAGAGGAAGGTGTGCTGATGGGAAGGCTTTTTGGAACAGACGGCGCACGGGGAGTTGCCAATACGGAACTGACCTGTGAAATGGCGATAAATATTGGGCGCGCAGCGGCGGTCGTGTTAACAAAACATACCAATCACAAACCTAAAATTGTGATAGGAAAAGATACAAGAATTTCTTCAGATATGCTGGAGAGTGCGTTGGTCGCAGGGATATGCTCTGTGGGAGCCGATGTGGAGATTTTGGGGGTAGTTCCGACTCCTGCGGTTGCTTTTTTGGTTTCAAAATATAACGCGGATGCGGGTGTGATGATTTCTGCATCACATAATCCGGTGGAATATAACGGAATCAAACTTTTCAGCTCAACGGGATATAAACTGTCTGATGATATTGAAGAAGAAATAGAGGCGCTGATTCTGGATACGCCGGAACAAATCCCACTTAAATCAGGAACGGAAATCGGCTGTGTGAAAAGAAGCAAAACAGCGGTAAATGACTATGTAAAGCATATTATGTCCAGTATAGACGGCAACCTTGAGGGAATCAAAGTTGCGATAGACTGTGCCAACGGGAGCGCGAGCGCAACAGCTGAAATGCTGTTCAAAGGATTGGGCGCTTTGCCTTTTATAATCAATGCCGAGCCGGATGGTACAAACATTAACGACAAATGCGGCTCCACCCACATGGAAGCAATTACGGAAGTGATGAAAAAGAATAAATGCCAGATAGGCGTTTCGTTTGACGGTGACGCCGACCGCTGTCTTGCAGTGGACGAAAACGGGAACCTTATTGACGGGGACAAAATGATTGCGATTTTTGCCAATCACCTTAAAAAACAGGGCAAACTCAGAAAAGATACGGCGGTTGTGACGGTGATGTCCAATCTTGGTTTTTTTCATTTTGCGGAGAAAAACGGAATCAACGCTATTTCCACAAAGGTGGGAGACCGCTATGTTCTGGAAGAGATGATTAAAAACGATTATATGATAGGCGGAGAGCAATCAGGGCATATTATATTCAAAGATTACGCATCGACCGGGGACGGTCAGCTTTCCGCGGTTCAGCTGATGAGCATTATGAAGTCGGAAGGGAAGAAGATTTCTGCTATCTCCGACGTGATGGAGCGCTTCCCTCAAGTGATGGTGAATGTGACGATCGACAACGAAGGAAAGCAAAAGTTGGACTCAGACGAACATGTGAATGCTGTTATCAAGGAATGCTCAGACAGCTTGTGCAAAGACGGAAGAATATTGGTTCGTGCGTCGGGAACAGAGCCGCTTATTCGAGTGATGGTTGAAGGAAAAGATTTTGAGGTCATCAACCGATATGCGATTAAAATTGGTGAAGTCATTAAGGAGCGATTAGCTTAGAATGAGAGTAGCAAGCGACTGGAAGCAATATGAAATATTGGACACGTCTCAGGGAGAAAAGCTTGAAAAATGGGGCGATACTTTGCTGATACGTCCTGATCCGCAGATTATTTGGGACACCAAAAGAGAAATCCCTGAGTGGACGCAGGCACATGCACACTATATCCGCTCCAGCAAGGGCGGCGGAAACTGGGAGCATTCAAAGAAGATAAAAGATAGCTGGACGATTGAGTATAAAGAGCTTACTTTTAAGATTCAGCCTACAGGTTTTAAACATACGGGGCTTTTCCCCGAACAGGCTGTAAACTGGGATTTATTTGAAAAAGAAATCAAACAAGCGGGGAGACCCATCCACGTACTGAACCTTTTTGCATATACAGGGGGCGCTACTTTGGCTTGTGCAAATGCAGGAGCCGAGGTTTGCCATGTGGATGCTTCAAAAGGAATGGTTTCGTGGGCGAGGGAAAACGCTGTTTTGTCAAAACTTGATGATAAACCCATTCGCTGGATCATTGACGACTGTGAAAAGTTTGTTGCCAGAGAGATCAAACGCGGCAAAAGATACGATGTAGTGATTATGGATCCACCGTCATACGGAAGAGGTCCGTCAGGTGAGATTTGGAAGCTTGAAGAACAAATTTATTCGCTTGTGTCGCTTTGCAGCAGGGTTTTGAGCGAACAGCCATTGATGTTCGTTTTAAACTCCTATACCACAGGGCTTTCGCCATCGGTTATGGCGTATCTTTTAAACGCAACGGTTCGCAAAAAGTTTGGCGGAAACGTTAGTGCGGATGAAATCGGATTGCCTGTGAAAGCCGCGGATTGCTATCTTCCATGTGGAAGCACGGCGATATGGAAAAGTTCAACTTAAAAAGGGATTTTTTAAATGAATGAAATTATAAAAACCGAAAATCTCGTTTTCCAATATGAGGGGGAGAACAATTCAGATATCATGGTTCTTAACGGGATTAATATTCATATCAAAAAAGGCGAGTTTGTTGCAGTGCTTGGACACAACGGTTCAGGAAAGTCCACACTGGCAAAGCATTTTAACGCCATACTGCTCCCCACAAAGGGAAACGTTTGTGTGGATGGAATTAACACCAGGCATGAAGAAAAGCTTTTTGATATCCGCCAAAAAGTAGGTATGGTTTTCCAAAATCCCGACAATCAGATTGTCGCAACCATCGTGGAGGAAGATGTAGCTTTCGGACCTGAGAATCTTGGGGTTGAGCCTTCCGAAATCCGAAAAAGAGTAGATGAAGCCTTGGAATCAGTCGATATGTATGAGTATCGCAGGCATGCTCCTCACCAACTTTCGGGTGGTCAAAAGCAGCGAGTAGCCATAGCAGGTGTAGTCGCTATGCGTCCGGACTGTATCGTTTTGGACGAGCCAACCGCCATGCTTGACCCAAGAGGAAGAAAAGAGGTTTTAAAGACGATAAAAGAATTGAATGACACTTATGGTACCACGGTGGTATTAATTACGCATTATATGGACGAGGCAGTAAACGCTGACCGAGTTATTGTTATAGATAGTGGGGACATTTTGCTGGACGGAACACCAAAAGATGTTTTTTGTCAGGTAAAAGTTCTAAAAGATGCAGGGCTTGACGTCCCTCAGGTGACCGAGCTTGCTTATGAGCTGAGGAAATGCGGGCTCAACATCAATGTTGATGTCCTGACAGAGGATGAATGCGTGGAAGAGCTAACGAAGCTATTGGAGGAATAAAATTGCCGGCTATCATTAGAACCGAAGGATTAACGCATGTTTATAGCGAGGGAACTCCTTTTCGTAAGGTTGCCGTTGGCAATATTAACCTCGAAATAGAACAAGGCGGATTTGTAGGCGTAATAGGACATACAGGTTCTGGAAAATCTACATTGATTCAGCATTTTAACGGACTCTTGAAACCAACGTCAGGAAAAATCTTTGTGGATGGTGTAGATATTTGGGAGAATAAGCAAGATATGAGGAAAGTCCGTTTTGATGTAGGGCTTGTTTTTCAATATCCTGAATATCAGCTTTTTGAAGAAACGGTTTATAAAGACATTGCCTTCGGTCCCAAAAATATGGGGCTTTCAGAAGATGAAGTAGATAAAAGAGTTCATGATGCCGTTCGTTTTGTTGGCGTTTCACAAGACCTTTTGGAGAAAAGTCCTTTTGAGCTTTCGGGCGGACAAAAAAGAAGGGTGGCGATAGCGGGTGTGATTGCGATGGAACCCAAGGTTCTTATTTTGGACGAGCCTACCGCCGGCCTTGACCCGAAGGGGAGAGATAAGATTTTATCTCAAATCAAAGAGTATCACGAACAACAGCAAAATACGGTTTTGCTCGTTTCTCACAGCATGGAGGATGTTGCCAAATTTGCTTCGAGTGTTCTTGTGATGAACAATGCAGGCATTTATGCGCATGACTCTATCCAGAACGTATTTTCACGGGTGGATGAACTTGAAAAGATGGGTCTTTCTGCTCCGCAGATTACAAAGGTTTTTTATAAGCTCAAGCAAAAAGGATTCCCGGTGGATTCCGATGTTTTCAGTGTGAAGGATGCAAAAAACCAACTTCAAAAAATGCTATCGAGGGGAGATAGCGGGAAATGTTAAAAGATATTACGATAGGACAGTATTTTCCGGGCGAGTCGTTCGTGCATAAACTGGACCCTAGAATGAAGATTGTGTTGACAATAGCATATGTCGTTATGCTCTTCCTCACAAACAATGTGTATGGTTTTATTATTTCAGTCGGATTCTTGGTGTTGAGTTACAGCATTTCCAGGATTTCTTTTAAAATGATACTCAAAAGCCTCAAACCCATTGTTCCAATCATTCTATTTACGGCAATTTTGAATCTCTTTTTCGTAAACGGAGACCCGCTTTTTAAGTGGTGGGTGATAAGTATTTCAGCACAGGGAGTGAAACTGGCGGTCTTTATGTCTCTAAGGGTGATTTTCCTTATTGCGGGAACTTCGCTTTTGACCTATACAACCTCTCCGATTGAGCTGACCGATGGGATAGAACTTCTGCTTTCCCCATTAAAAAAGGTAAAGTTTCCAGTGCATGAGCTTGCAATGATGATGACCATTGCTTTGAGATTCATTCCAACGCTGATTGAAGAAACAGATAAAATTATGTCTGCTCAGAAAGCAAGGGGAGCCGATCTTGAATCGGGTGGAATCGTTCAAAGAGCAAAAGCTTTGATTCCAATATTGATTCCGTTGTTCATTTCTGCATTCAGGCGGGCGGAAGAGCTTGCCCTTGCGATGGAATGCCGCTGTTATCATGGCGATGAGGGAAGAACAAGGATGAAACAACTGCAATATTCTTGGCGGGATGCCTTCAGTTTCATTTTGATTTCAGTGTTAATTATTACAGTTATTTTAATAAATATGTTCATAAAAACAGGCAGTTTTTAAAAAATACGACGAATCTTATATTTGTAACCAAATTTTAATTGCAAATTCTTTACAAATATAATAACATAAAGAGGAATCCTAATGAGAAATTTGCTCTTTAAGATGAGATATAAAGGAACTGGCTATCATGGTTTTCAATTTCAGAAAAATGCCTTAACCATCGAAGAAGTTCTTAAAAAAGCAATTAAAAGCATATTATTGACCGGAGTGAACATTACAGGCTGTTCCAGAACAGACACAGGTGTTCACGCAAACGAATATTATTTTAACATGATAACGGATACCAAGATTCCTGAAGAGAGTTTAATCAGAGCACTTAATACAAAAATTCCTGACGATATGGTGATTTTAGAATGCAGCGAGGTTTCTTTAGACTTTCATGCTCGTTATCATGCAAAATCAAAAGAGTATGTATATAAAATATTAAACAGCAAGTTTAAGGACCCTTTTTTACAGGATTTAGCCCTTCGTTATACCTATTCTATGGATATGGGGCTTATAGAAAAGGTTGCAGAAAAATTTGTCGGGCAACATGATTTTGCGGCTTTTTGCAGTTCAGGGAGCCAATCGGTCAACACAGTCAGGACGATTTATGATTTTGATGTTACAAAGAATGGTGACATAGTGGAGCTTACAATCAAGGGCAACGGCTTTTTGTACAATATGGTCAGAATCATAGTTGGGACTATTCTTTTTGTGAATGAAGGTAAAATCGCTGTTGAAGAAATAGATGATATTATTAAAAATAAAGATAGACGTAAAGCAGGAAGAACCGCAAAAGCTTGCGGACTGTATCTGAACAAAGTGGAGTATTAAATTTTTTTAGTATTCTTTTTGGTGGGAGAAAAAATGGAAAATACAAATGATATTGAAATTTATCGAAAAAAAAGAAAGCGTAAAAGACGCAGAAAAAGACTGATTACTTTCGCTATTATTCTTCTTTTGTTGTTTGGAATCGCACTTGCGTTTGCGTATTTTCAGAATATGGACTTGCTCCAAGCAGTCAATTCAGAAAGTAATAACTCAAGCAAACAGGTGTCTGAAGGTTTTCCCATTAAGCTCGCAGGGGAAAAAGCCAAAGATGTTGGCTATATGGGAGGGCAAGTTACGTTTTTAGGCGAAACTAATTTTGCTATTTATACCGATGGAGGAAAGAATTTATTAACCTCTCCGCACGGATATACAAACCCGGTTGTGAAATCGGTTTCAAAACGTTCATTGATTTATGATCAGGGAGGCAACGGGTTTAAAATTGAAAGCAAAAACGAGACTCTCTTTAAAAAAACGATTGCGGAAAAAATAGTTTTTGGTGCTATCAGTGAGGACGGTTATGTCGCAATTGTTAAGCAAGTGGACAGATATGCGAGTTGTGTGACCATATATGACCCGATGTTAAATGAGATTTACAAGTGGTCATCGGCACAGAATCAAATTGTTGCATTGGATATTAATAAAAACAACAAGGGTTGTGTACTCGTTGCGGTCGGTGCTTCTGAGGGAGAAATGTATTCTAATATTATTTCGCTTGATTTTTCAAAGGAGCAGGAGGTTTTTACCACCGAACTTGACGGAACAGTTGGAATTTCTATCAGCATCAAGTCTTCATCTACGATAGGAATCATAGGAGATAATGCTGCTTATTCGCTCAACGCAAAGGGAGAAATTATCGGAAAATATGAATACAACAAAAAGCTTGTTTATTTTTCAAATATGCCAACAAAAGATATGGTTGTCATTCTAAGCGACGTAGCAAAGAGAGAAAACAACTATATTGTCGTCCTTGACTCAATGGCTCAGACCAGATATACATATGAACTAGAAGAAAAAATAAATGATATTGAATGTGACGGAAGCAGGTTGCTTCTTTTGGCAAGTGAAAAAATATATGATTTCGATATGTCACTCAAGCTTATTAATACTATAAAATGCACTTCGGACGCGAAGAAAATGGCGTTCATCGGTTCTAATGTATATATTTTAAGCTCAAAGGATATTGTGAAAGCTCATGTAGAGTAATTTTATTAGGGAGGTCTTGCTATGCCGCCGATTTTGATTGATATTCTGGTGATTATAGTCAGTTGCGGAATCGTTTATGCCGCATATAAAAAAGGATTCATAAGGACAATTATATCGCTGGTGGGGTGTTTGGTTGCTATTCTTTTAGCATCGGCATTGAGCAAGCCAGTCGCAGAATTTGTGTTTGATAACTACATACAAAGTTCTATTACACAGTCCATATCTAAAAATTTGAACTCCAGTTTATCCGAAAATAATACTTCAGAACAAGCAGCGAAAGCAGCAGACGCAGTGTTTAGCGGGCTTCCGGATTTTGCTGAGAATTATATCATTGCCAATGTAGGTTCTAAGCAGGAGATTATAGATCAAATAAAAGAAAGTAAAAATGATGGAATACAAAGTGCAGCGAACTCAGTGGTGAGAACTGTAATCAGACCTTTGGCCGTTATGGCGATAAAGTCTATTTCGTTTATCATTATCTATGCATTGCTGATGATTGCAGTATCTTTTATTGACAGGCTTTTTAAAGGGATAAAATATGTTCCAATTGTGGGAACAATGAATGCTATCATGGGAGGCGTTATCGGAATCTTTCAGGCGGTCGTTTTTATTTATATTATTGCGATTTTAATTAAGTTCATCATAGGAATTACAGGGAATCAGAACGGCATCATCAACGAGTCGGTTGTTGAATCATCATATATATTTAACATTTTTTATAAATATAATCCACTTATAAGTTATAAAATATAAATGGAATGAAAGGAATGTGCTTTTTTGCAAAAACAAAATGTTGCGGGCATGAAAATTGGGATTCCTAATATTCTGTCAATCATTAGAATATTATTAATCCCTGTATTTATTATCTCTTACTTTATTTTGCCTCCCGAAAAATTATATATCTCTGCAATAGTTGTTGCTATTTCGGGAATAACAGACATAGCGGATGGAATCATTGCAAGAAAGTGCAATATGATTACGCCATTGGGGAAAATTCTTGACCCTGCTGCCGACAAGATGACCCAAGCGGCGGTTTGTGCATGTTTGACTATTAAACATCCTCAGCTATTTTTGTTGCTTATTGTATTTGTTTTAAAAGAGTTAATGATGCTTATCGGAGGAATAATAATATTAAAATCCGGTAAAAGAATTGAATCTTCCAGATGGTTTGGGAAAGTGGCAACGTGCGTCTTTTTTGGAGCCATGTTGCTGATCATCATGATACAAGACATTTCGCAACCTATGCTTTTTATGATCATTGGTATTGCAGGTGGTTTTGTTGTTTTTGCCTTTTTGATGTATATTCCGGAGTTTTTTAAGATAAAAAAGTCATAGGTTTGAAGGAGAAAGTGAATGGTTTGCAGTAAATGTAAAAAAAGATTGGCTGTCGTTTTTATGTCCAGGGTTGAAAAAGGAGAAACAATCAACGAAGGACTTTGTTTAAAATGTGCAAAAGAACTGGGCATACCTCAGGTTCAATCGATGATGGACAGCATGGGGATATCTGAAGAAGAAATCGAAGAAATGGGGAACCAATTGATGGAGATGGCTGAAGGCGATTCATTTGAACCCGGAGGAGCAGAAACGATGCCCCCTTTTTTACAGAATCTTTTTGGAGGCAATGTGCCAAACCCTGCCGAAGGGGAGACCGGACCCAATGTTTCTGAAAAACAGGATAAAAAAGCTAAAAATGCAAATGATAAAAAGCCCAAAAGAAAATTTTTAGATAGTTATTGTACAAATTTGACGCAAAGGGCAAAAGACGGGAAGCTGGATAGAATCATAGGACGCGATAAAGAAATTTATCGTGTTATTCAGATTTTAAGCAGAAGAACGAAAAACAACCCTTGTTTAATTGGTGAGCCCGGCGTAGGAAAAACAGCTATTGCGGAGGGCATTGCACAAAAAATAGTGAATGCGGATGTTCCGTTCAGGCTGATGGAAAAAGAAGTGTTTTTACTCGATTTGACTTCGCTCGTTGCGGGAACTCAGTTTAGAGGACAGTTTGAGAGCAGGGTAAAAGGGCTTATTGATGAAGTCAAACAGGCTGGAAATATTATTCTTTTTATAGATGAAGTTCATAATCTTGTTGGAACAGGGGACTCCGAAGGCTCTATGAGTGCGGCGAATATCCTAAAGCCTGCTTTGTCCAGAGGAGAAATTCAGGTTATTGGTGCAACGACTTTTAACGAATACCGCAAACATATAGAAAAAGACTCGGCATTGGAAAGAAGATTTCAGCCGGTCACTGTGGGCGAGCCTACGATTGAAGATAGTATTTTGGTACTAAAAGGAATTAAAGAATATTATGAAAGACATCATAGGGTCAAAGTGAGCGATGAAATCCTCCGAATGGCTACGATTTTGTCTGAAAGATATATTAATGACAGGTTCTTGCCAGACAAAGCCATTGATTTACTTGATGAGGCTTGTGCTTGCGCCTCCCTTAAAAGTACAGAACTTTCTGAATACGAAAAGCTTAATGTTGAGTTGAAAAAACTGTATGAACAAGAAGAGCAGTTGGAACAAGAGACCGATAGTATTGATTATGAAAAGGTAGCCAAGGTAAAAGCTGAAATTTTCATGACCAAAGAAAGACTCAAAGAACTTGAGCCACTGGTAAGTAATATTCAGGTTACCCCTGATGATATTGCTAAGGTTATTGAGCTTTGGACAGGAATTCCTGCTTCCAAAATTCAACATAATGAAATGAAGAAAATTGCATTTCTTGAAGAGAACCTAAAGAAAAAAATTATAGGGCAGGATGAAGCGGTTGGATATGTGGCTGCCGCAATCAAGAGAAGCAGAGTCCAGCTCTCCAAAAGAAGAAGACCCGCATCGTTTATTTTTGTCGGACCGACAGGTGTAGGAAAAACAGAGCTTGTTAAAGTTTTGGCTAATGAGCTTTTTGATACCGTGGAACCGCTGATTCGATTAGATATGTCTGAATATATGGAAAAACATGCAGTAGCGAGACTGATTGGTTCACCGCCGGGATATATCGGTTATGATGAAGCCGGACAGCTGACCGAAAAGGTCAGAAGAAAACCGTACTCCGTCATCTTGTTTGATGAAATTGAAAAAGCACATCCTGATGTAATGAACATTCTTCTGCAGATTTTGGATGAAGGAAAGGTTACAGACGCACACGGAAGAACAGTTAACTTTGAAAATACGGTTATTGCTATGACGTCCAATGCGGGTTCTTCGGACAAGAACGGAATCGTTGGATTTAACAAGCAGCAAGGAGACATGGCAAAAGATAAAACGATGAAAGCGTTATCAGATTTCTTAAGACCGGAGTTTTTGAGCCGTATTGACGAGATTGTTGTCTTCAGTGCTCTTTCGGATGAAAGTTTAAAGAAAATATCCGCTCTTATGCTGGATGAGCTCAAAGAACCGCTTGCTGAAAAAGGGATTAAGTTCGATTATGATGATAAGGCAGTGGAGAAGCTTGTTGAGAAAGCACATGGCGGGAAGTTTGGTGCCCGTGACTTAAGAAAAGTTATCCGCAAAAATATCGAAGATAAAATTGCAAACGTGTTGGTAACCCAATATGATCAAACCATAACGATGATAGCGTTAAGTTATAAAGAAGATTTTGAACTGACCTGTATATAATACATGAAGATTAAAAACAGCCGATTGAACTCGGCTGTTTTTTTAATGTACAAATAATCCCCACGTTATACGTGGGGTAACAGCGTTGCTTTAGCTTTGAGTATATCAAAAAAGCCCTCGTTTTGTTAAAATAGAAGAGGTTCA
>JARBTU010000247.1 GCA_029240015.1 Oscillospiraceae bacterium
CATCGGCACCTAGATGAAGCCCGTTCAAAATACTGTCTTCGTCTATTTTAGCGGTGAGCATGATGATGGGCACTCTGGATTTTTTTCGGATTCGGGCGCACACCTGCTCACCCGAAAGCTCAGGCAGCATTAAATCCAGGATTACAAGAGCGGGAGGATATTTCTCAAAAAGTTCCAAAGCTTCAGTACCGTCATATGCACAGACTACTTCGTACCCGCTGTTTTTTAGATAAGATTCAATAATCTGGGTAATCTTTCGCTCGTCGTCGACAACCAGTACGGTTTTTTTGTTCGGCATATCGCTGTCCTCCTCTTCGGATAAATCCTGTTAATGTTATTTTAGCTCATTTGAGACAATAAAATCAATTTTTATTATCATAATAAAAATATGTGTAGAAAATATGAAGATGGAGGGAATTAAGGAAACCCGACCGCTTCTTAAAGAAATCGGTCGGGTTTCCTCATATATGCTAAGGAGACATATCAAAGATTATTGATAGTTTAAAAAAAGTTTGTTAATATAAAATAAAGAAGGTAGCTAATATGTTAGCGGAGAACAAGAATATATAACGGATTTATTAATATTTAAGAAGGCCGATACCCCGTATAAGGATATAACCCTTGGTCTGTATCTATTTTTGTAATGCGCCAAAAATCCTCCTCTTGTGCAATCCAAAGGGTGGCTTTATAGTCCTTAAAAGGACCTGTTGAGGTTGCAGTCGAGACTTTTAGGCTGAATTTATAATGATTGTTGCTGATTTTTTCTTTTTTAACGATTTCAACGCTCTCTACCCATGGGCTGGACATTCCTGTGACCCAGTTGGGGAATTTTTGGCTCAACTGTTTTGCATATTCATCCCGAAGTTTTTTAGTCATTACAGCATATTGCAGAGCACCGCTTCTTTTCATCAGCCCGCTGCCCCAAACCTCGACCGCTCTTTCAGGACTGCAGACGCCAACCTCACTTATTGTATCCATCAAAAGTCCCGCGCGCACTTCATATTTATTTACTTCCGCCATGGCTCTGGCGGTTTCGGGATTATTTTGATCCACCAAGGAAGCGGCAATATAGATTAACATAAAGCCTAATATGATGAAACATAAAAAAGCACCTGTTTTTCTCTTGGCCTTTTTTGTATAAATCAATTGCATAAAGAATCACCTCTTGTTGTTTTTTAAATTATATGAAACAAAAAGGCCAACAAGAAGTAATATAAACATAAATAAATTAAAAAGAGAGAACAATACAATGAACGAAGTAATTATTTTGGAAATACCCTTTACTTTTGGGAACAGGACAGATACCATCTATCCGGTAATTCTTAAAGATTCAAGTGAGACGATTTTGGTGGATTGCGGATATCCAAATTTCTTATCTAAAATCAAAGAGGCGGCTTATTCTAAGAATATAAGCATGGATGAAATAACAAAGATCATCATTACTCACCATGATTATGATCATATGGGTGCATTGGCAGAATTTAAAAGAATGTATCCTGACCTGAAAATATGTGCCTCAAAAGAGCAAGCCCCTTTTATCAGCGGAAAAGAAAAATCACTGCGCTTAAGGCAAGCAGAAGAAATGTTTGAATTTTTGCCCGAAAATCAAAAAGAAAAGGCTAAAAAGCTTCAGCATTTGTTTGGGTCGGTTGAACCTGCGCAGGTTGATGTGATTCTGGAGGAGCACAGCATTCTTCCTTGGTGCGGCGGAATAGAGGTCGTTCCTACTCCGGGCCATATGCCGGGGCACATTTCTTTATATTTAAAAGAATTTAAGATACTTATTTCGGGCGATGCGTTGGCGACAGAAAACGGAAAGATTGGTATCGCAAATCCTCAGTACACATTGGATATGAGCACTGCTAAAAAGTCCATCGAAAAGTTACTCCGTTACGATATTCAAAAAATTCTGTGCTATCATGGCGGAATATTTGAAGGAGATATTAAACAAGCACTTAGTCAAATCATAGCCGATGATTGATAAGGCGGATTGTTTTGTTCAGCGCATATAATGCATTAAAAGTTAAATAATAAGAAGAACTAGCTGTTAAAAGCAACCGAAAATGGTTTATAAAATCGTAGTTTGAGAGATCACATAACATATTGGTTTTTTATATGATTTAGATGAATTCTCCGTTCCTGTTTGATAAAAACAGGAACATCATTTTTTCATAAAAAATGATTGCATTTACTAGTTAAATATGCGATAATAAGCTGTCGATTTTAAATTTAAGAAAGGTTGTGATGTTAGGGTTGGGACAAAAGCTGACTTTGTATGGCTTTAACAACCTCACCAAAACACTTAGCTTCAACATCTATGATGTTTGCTATGCAAAAAGTGAGAGAGAGCAAAAGGATTACATTGCTTATATTGATGAGCAATATAATTCAGAGAGGCTGACAAATATATTGTGCAATGTAACAGAAGTGATTGGCGCGCGCGTGCTTAACATTTCAAAACAGGACTATGATCCTCAGGGTGCTTCGGTAAATATTCTGATTGCGGAAGGGAATTTGTCATCCGATCATGTTGATGAATCATGTAATCAGGGGAAACTTACTTTTGCCCAGAGGGATACAGTGCATGCTCATTTGGACAAGAGCCATGTTACGGTGCACACTTTTCCGGAGTATCATCCTGATAATTCGATATCTACCTTTCGTGTTGATATTGATGTATCAACTTGCGGAGAGATTTCACCGCTGAATGCGTTGGATTATCTTATAGACAGTTTTGATTCTGATATCATCACAATTGATTATCGT
>JARBTU010000248.1 GCA_029240015.1 Oscillospiraceae bacterium
TAATTATATATGAAATTAAAAGGTATTGCAAGTTTTATGAAAAACCCGCAATACCTTTTGTTACATTCCAACAAAAGCTTTCGCTACTGCAAGAACTTCTCTAACCCAATAGCACAAGAACAAATCAGGCTGAGTGCTGCAGCTTACCGAGGTGGACTCAAGTGCAAATTTGTTTGCATAAAACTGAGAACGATATTGGTGAAAAAAGTCCGTAACGATGATGATGCTGGTGTTTAAATGGTTTTTGTCTATAATCTCTGCTGTTTTTTGAAAATTTTCTTTTGTGTTGATTGCCTGATCTTCAAAGAATATTCTTTCCTGTGCGATGCCTTTTTCCGCTAAAAATTTTTGCATTACAGAGGCTTCTGTACAAACTTCATCTTCGCCCTGCCCTCCGGTTACAACACACTTAAGTTCTGGGTTATTGACCAATAGTTCATATGCAGTTTCCAGTCTTCTTGTCAGCATCCTGCTAGGGATCTCTCCGTTGACCTTACAGCCAAGAACAACCACTGTTTGGTCGTTGGCTTGTTTGTATCGATGAACACCATAAGTCATAAGACAAGAAACAACAGCAAAGAACAGGATCCCTAAAACCAGTAATAAGATGACCACCTTATCAAATATCCTCCAGATTTTCTTATTCTTCTTTAAAAAATTGTTACGGCGTGAAATAAATATTATGGTGAAAAGTCCAAAGCAAAAAGGCAGAATAACCCCCATATTGATGATGCCGTAACCAAGGGGTAAAAAGGAAATGATGCACAGAAAAACACAAAGAGTTAAAGCAGTTGCTTTTAAAAATTTCTTCATTTTATACGTCACAATCTATTGGTATTGATTTATCTTGCTAAATCCAAATAATCTTTGAGTCCTTGGATGGTTGCATCGGCCAGTCCTTTTTGATAGTTACTCGTGCAAAGCTTTTTAAGCTCGGTTGGGTTGTTCACAAAGCCGTATTCAACCAGTATTGATGCAAAATCGTGGACTCTGGTCACATAAAACTCTGAGAAATGGTCTCCCCTGTTTCTGTTTTTTCCGTCCGTATAAAAGGTCTGGTTATAGTATTGTCCCAATCTGTTATTGATGCTATGCGCAAGCGGTTTTGAAAATGGAGTATTATAATATGTCTCTACACCTGTGGAGTTGGAGCTGGAAGAGGAATTATGATGGACTGCAATGTAAATAGCGGGATCTCTTTTCTGAGCAAATGCCACGCGCTGCGCCAGCGAATACTGCGTGCTTTTGCTGTCAATCATCTCCACAGTGGCGCCTTGTGCAACAAGTCTGTCTTTTAAAAGATTCGCCATTGTCCAGTTGAGGTCTCTCTCGTTCACGATAATCTTTTCGCCGTCCATAGTATAAGAACCGATTGCTCCGGTGTCACCTTTTCCGTGCCCTGGATCCAGAACGAATTTCATTCCTTTAAAGCCATCTCCCGGATTATTGAATCGGAAAGACAACTTGCCGTCTGAGCTGTAACTTGCATCGCAGCCATAATAGACTCCTGATTTTTTCAAAGTGAGTTTTAACATTACCTTTGGAACGCCCCCCACAAGGGATCTTTCCCATCTGGAGGAAGTAAATAATTTGTTGTCTTTAAAAAGTTCTTTAGGGATTTTTGGCACAACGGTTGTATAGTCAAAAGTAATCGTAACCGTATTAGGGTTAAAGTTCTCAAGATAATACAGTTTGTCTCCGACTGCTTTAAAGTTGATGGGATTGAACGTAATATTAAAAGCGGATTTCCATTTTACTGATAAATCAATAACTGTTGATGTATCAGTTGAAGAAATGTTTACGCCGGAGAGATGGTTGTTTCCCATCTCTTTCCCAACTGTTTTCTTGACGTCTCCAGCTCTTACTTTTCTTCCTGACTGAAGGATATAATATTTCGGTGTTCCTTTTTCAGGCTCTTGGGATACGATATAGTCTATCGTTCCTTTCGGAACAGGATAGCTGACAGGAGAGCCATATTCCGCACCGGTTGCCTCCACATCATAGACAACGGTTTGGTTTGTCACAAATTCTACTTGACTTTTTAAGTCAAACTCATATTTTGTATCATTTTTAATATCTTCGGGATGTTCTATTACAGTCGGAGGGACATATGCAATATATTTTTTGATCTTAATGTTTCCGCCTGTCTGTGTTTCTGTAAAACCTTCAAAGCTCGCAACAATTTTTACTCTGCCAAGATTTTGGACAGACGACGTCCCTTTCGGAACAGTATAAACCCCTCCATAAGTCCCATAACTGGACTCTCGATCCGTTTCATCATTTCCAACGGTAAGTTCAAGGCTTATCCTTTTGCCGTTCACTGTCGCATAAACAGACGAGCCTTTGTAAGCCACCGCTTGCAAGATGACTTTTGACCCTCCTGAAACAGAAATATCACTGGCAGGAGAAATAGATTTTAAAACTTTTACTTTTCTGGTTATATTGTATGTGATGCTTTTTCCTTTATGTTTGAGGACAAAGGAATTAGCCCCGATTTTTAATTCATAGTCATCCAAAAATTCGCCGCTTTTAGTTGGAATAATCTTTGTACCGTTGATGGTCACATCAAAATTAGGGTCATACTTGCCATGGAAACGTACCTTAGATTCATAAGTGGTATATGTTGTATTGGCGGGGCTTTGAATGGTCAAATCTTTGAACAGGTCTTGCTCTTTATATTGTTTATTATAATATTTTACAAGCGTATTGGTGCTGTTGTTGGGGTTGGACACCATTCTTTGATACCCCATAAAGATACTGCCGCT
>JARBTU010000249.1 GCA_029240015.1 Oscillospiraceae bacterium
GTTCAGAGGCTCGTTTGTTATGCCGAAAGCGACAGAAGACGAAGTGATATATCTTCAGTTTTCTACGGCGGACAGAGGATGGGATGACCATTCGCCGCAGGGTTTGGCTTTCTTAAACGGAGAGCCTGTTCAAGGTGTAGACTCCAACCACAGGGAGGTTCTGTTGTCTAATAGATTCAACGCAGGGGAAAAAGTAACTGTTGATTATCAGGCCTATACAAACCGAAACAGTCAGTTTTTTAGTTTCAAAGCAGATGTTGTGACCTATAATGCAAAGGTCTTAAAACTTTATTATGACATTATGATTCCTTATCATATCACCGAAAGACTGGGTGAAAATGATTATGACCGCATTCTGCTTGAAAAAGCGTTGATTCAGACCATCAATCAACTGGATTTAAGGGTGCCGAAATCGGACGAATTTTATTCTTCTGTTGACAAGGCCCTGGCGGTTGCAGAAGAAGAGATTTATACAAAGCTTGCGGGGCATGAGGATGTGATTGCCACCTGTGTGGGACATACCCATATTGATGTTGCATGGCTTTGGACAGTGGAACAAACACGGGAAAAAGTGGTCAGAAGCTTTTCAACCGTTTTAAAGCTGATGGAGGACTATCCGAACTATGTGTTCATGTCAAGCCAGCCGCAGCTCTATAAGTTTCTCAAACAGCGCTATCCTGATTTGTTTGAGAAAATCAAGCAAAAGATTAAAGAAGGAAGATGGGAAGCTGAGGGCGGAATGTGGCTTGAAGCGGACTGCAACTTAACTTCGGGGGAATCTTTAGTAAGACAGTTTTTACATGGTAAGAAGTTTTTTAAAGACGAGTTCGGAGTGGATAATAAGATTCTATGGCTTCCGGATGTTTTCGGCTATTCAGCTGCTTTGCCGCAAATTCTGCGTGGCTTTGAGATGGAATATTTCATGACTACAAAAATCTCGTGGAATCAATACAATAAACTTCCTTACGATACGTTTAATTGGGAAGGCATTGACGGAAGCAAAATATTTACACACTTCATTACGGGGAACGACCCACATCAAGCGGAAGATACGCATGGCACAACCTATAACGGAAAGCTTCATGCCGGAGCGATGATAGGAACATGGAGAAGGTATCAGCAAAAAGAGCTTAACAATGATGTGCTAATGTCCTTTGGATTTGGTGACGGCGGCGGCGGAGCCACAATAGAAATGCTTGAAACCAGCATGAGACTAGAAAAAGGGCTTGTTGGTGCACCGAAAGTTCGACAGGCAACTTCAAGACAATATTTTGATGAACTTTATGAAAGAGTGAAAGATAATCCAAAGCTTCCTAACTGGGTCGGAGAATTATATCTGGAGTATCATCGCGGGACCTATACCTCGATGGCAAGGAACAAAAAGGCAAATAGAAAAAATGAGCTGCTGTGGCAGGATGTTGAGTTTTTCTCTGTGTGGGCAGAGCAATACGGTGAAGCTTACGACAAAGAGCTGATATATGATGCTTGGGAAGCGATCTTGCTTAATCAATTCCATGACATTCTTCCGGGGTCGTCTATCAAAGATGTGTACGATGTAACAAAGGTAGAGTATGATGAATTGATTTTGAAAGGCAAAGCGTTATTAGAGAAAAAGCTTGAAGTGATTGCTAAGAATATAACCGATAAAAAAGGTATTGTTGTATTTAATTCCACCACTTTTGACCGAAATGATATTTTTGAACTTGATTGTGAAATTACAGGTCTTACAGTCAACGGACAACAAGTCTCAACACAACAGACGTTTGATGACAAGACATTGGTTGTCGCAAAAGATGTTCCGGCAAAAGGATATCAAGTTTTTGAACATTCTTCAGCTCATGATGTGAAAAACTTGCTAAGCTGTGCGTCTGATGGAATAGAAACGCCGTTCTACTCTATCAAATGGAATGATAAAGCGCAATTTACTTCAATTTTCGATAAACAGGCCAAAAGAGAAGTGTTAAAAAGCGGAGCTAAAGGCAATGTGATAAAAGCATTTGAAGACCGTCCGCTCAACTTTGACAGCTGGGATATTGACGTGTTCTATAAAGATAAAATGTGGGAAATAGATGATGTCCAGTCGATTGGATGGCTGGAAAAAGGTCCGATTCGTGCGATGTTAAGGGTTGACCGCAAGTTTTTGGATTCTACACTGTCTCAGGATATTTGCTTTTATGCGCATACCAGAAGAATTGATTTTAAAACCACAATCGACTGGAAGCAAAATAAAATCTTATTAAAGGCTGAGTTCCCGGTAAACGTTCATGCAAACGAGGCGACCTATGATATTCAGTTTGGAAACGTGAAGCGCCCTACTCACTTAAATACATCGTGGGATGCGGCTCGATTTGAGGTTTGTGCCCATAAATGGGCAGATCTTTCCGAAGGGAAATACGGGGTCAGTTTGCTCAACGACTGTAAGTATGGTCATGACATTATTGACGGAGTAATGAGGCTCACTTTGTTAAAATCGGGAACTAATCCAAATCCTGTTGCCGATCAGGAGATTCATACCTTTACCTACTCGCTATATCCGCATATGAATGGTTGGCAAGATTCCGATATGGTTAAAGAAGCACATTTCTTGAACATTCCGCTCTATACAGCCGAGGTATCGGATGGAAAAGATAACTTTACCTCAAAACAATTTGTTTCAGCGGATTGCGAGAATGTGATTGTTGAGACGGTTAAGAAAGCGGAAAATCAAAATGGCTATATTGTCAGAATGTATGAGTATCAGAATGCACTTACACAGGCAACCAT
>JARBTU010000025.1 GCA_029240015.1 Oscillospiraceae bacterium
ATTTCTTGAATATCTTTAACCGTCAAAATTTTATCATTTGCTTGTATCATTGTACTCAAAACACTCCTTCTTGTCAACTCCCAGTAAGGAGTTATATTTATTAAAATTAAATGCACGTATACAAAGTAGAACAGTTTTAATCAGATTTTGCTGTAAGTCTTCATTAATAAAGCCATCAACGAAACTCTCTTTTATGATCAGTGGTCTGTACATTTCTATAATTGTTCGGAGAGAGATACGATTGGCCTCTTTTGCTTGTAATAAACTTTCTTCAAATTCCACGGTATTTTTCCTCCATGTTACATCTCAAGTATTTAATGCTTCTCCAATATGCTTTCTGAACAGCAGCCGATGACAATCTTAGCATATTTGCTATTTCTGCGTGTTTATATCCATCTAGTACATGTAAAAACAATATTTTACGATCACGATCACTTAGTTTTAGAATAGCATAAGATAATTTTTTATTATCTAGCGTCTCTAGTTCAACAGAATGTTCAAAGAACAGATCGTCTACGGAATTCGGAAAAGTATACGCATCTTCTGTCGAGAGATCGCTGAAATCTGAAATAGGAATCTCAACAAAATGTTGTGCTGTTGTTTTTTTTACATATTTTATACGTTCTCGATGAAGAGAACGATGTACGTACGCAGTAAAGCAATTTTGGAGCGTATCATTTTTTGTAACTCCTTGGTTATAAAGACATACACTCGAAAAATTATTAGCAATAACGCTCATTTCATCAACTCCTTTATTTTAATATGTGCCTTCCTCAACGCCTGCAGCGTACAGGTCCATAGAAATTTCATCTCCCCGCATACTGATGCCGGGCTGTCCCCATTACCTGCGACGGTTTTTTCACGCTCGGATTGTGGCTGGACAGAAGTACCATTATTGCCCTGGAGGATTATGGCGGACACGGTAGCAAACCGCGTTTATTTGCTTATGATCCGATAACAGTCCGGATTTATAGCCGCTCGCCTCACAGGGGGGATGTGTTGAGTTAAGCATATGAAATTGTCAAAGTACAAATTGGATGCCTTCAAATTATAAATGCGTATGTTACTTAACTTTTCTTCCGCATTGATAAAAATATATTAAAAAAAGAGAGCTGTCTGAAAATGATCAGGCAGTTCTCTTCATGTGAAGTTGATAATTAAGTTAAAGTCCAAAATTTCCTTGCTCACGATAATAAAGAATCTGGCAAAGTAGAAACACGACTCTTCATCCTAAAAAATAGTCCAACTAAAAGCAACATGAACTGTACCAATGCACGGCACCCCATACACCATTAAGTTTTAGGATGAGAAGTAAAACTATTACGCAAATTGGCAAAAAAATTAATACTTCACCATATACCATTTAGCAGCATATAGACTTTTTTTGATCGCATTAAAATACTCTCTTGTTATTCTTGGAGATAGTACGCTGATCGGTACAGGCGATTATAGCGACGACAGGCGGGGCGCAATGTTGTATGCGACGTTAACAATATGGTGGTAAAAGATTATCTGACATCAATCGGCTTGCTACTTTCATTACATGCCGATGATATTCCGAAAAGTACTTGAATAAAAGCTGTTGAAACGTAAATAACATATTGACATTCAGTCTTAGATAAGATAAACTAATAACAAAGTAAATAAATAACATTCCGGTTGGACAGGTAAAACTGTTTTCAAGATTTTAGCTTAATGGGTGGAGAGCTTCGTATGAAGTTCTCCACTTTTTTATATTTTAAAGGAGTTGTGATATTTATGAAGGTTAATTTTACTGAGACCGTGCTGCGCGATGCCAATCAATCCCTTATTGCCACACGTATGCCTTTCTCTGATTTCGAGGGAATCCTTGAAACATTGGATCAGGCAGGCTATTACTCTTTGGAGTGCTGGGGAGGGGCTACCTTTGACTCCTGCCTCCGGTATTTGAATGAAGACCCTTGGGAAAGACTTCGGAAAATCAAAGCAAAGGTGAAAAACACAAAACTGCAAATGCTGCTCAGAGGTCAGAATATCCTTGGCTACAAGCATTATCCAGATGATGTTGTCAGGAAGTTTATTGCACATTCGGTACATAACGGTATGGATATTTTCCGTATTTTTGATGCACTGAACGATTTCCGTAATATTGAAGTTGCAGTGGATGAGACATTAAAACAAGGTGCCCATGCTCAAGGTTGTATCTGCTACACCACAAGTCCGATTCACAGCTTGGAGAAGTATGCCGAAATGGGCAAGCAGCTTGAAGAATTGGGCGTAAACTCCATATGCATTAAGGATATGGCGGGCATCATGGGACCACAGGAGGCTTTCGATTTAATCAAAGCATTAAAGGAAAGTGTAAAAACTCCTGTTTTTCTTCATACGCATTCCACCACAGGGTTGGGGCCTGTCACCTACGCAAAAGCGGTCGAGGCGGGGTGCGATGGGATCGACACCGCCATATCTTCCTTTTCAGGCGGTACCTCTCAGCCTGCTACGGAAAGTATGCAGCATGCTTTATTTCAACTAGGTTATGAAACTGGTCTTGATGTGAAGGTTCTCAAAAAGATCAATGATTTTTTTAAACCTCTTAAATCTCAATATATCGCCACAGGTCTGATGGATACTTATGTCTTAGGAACGGAAACGGATGCGCTGGTTTATCAGGTGCCGGGCGGTATGCTGTCTAATCTGATTGCACAGCTCAAAGCGCAAAACGCAATTGATAAGCTGGATGAGGTGCTTGCTGAAACTCCGAAAGTCAGAAAAGATCTTGGGTATCCTCCGCTTGTAACGCCGATGAGCCAGATGGTGGGTGTTCAGGCCGCCGCCAATGTGCTGGCGGGTGAACGATATAAAAACATATCCAAAGAGGTAAAGTCGTATTTAAAAGGTGAATATGGTCAAGCGCCTGGAGTTGTTGATGAGGAACTTATCAGCAAAGTGCTTGGAGACGGAAAACCCATTTCCATCCGCTTTGCGGATACGCTTTACCCCGCGTTTGAAAAGAGCAAACAGGAAATCGGAAGCCTTGCGCGAAATGATGAGGATGTTCTTTCCTACATTGCATTTCCGCAAATTGCAGAAAAATTTTTTAAAGATAGAGAAGAAAAAGAGAGCAGAACCGTTTCCTACACCATTATAAAGAAACCGGAGGAAACACGATGACAGTTTTTGAAAGTTTGACGGTCGCGCTTTTTTGTATAGCAATGGTTTTTGCTTTGCTCGCATGTGTTTTTGGATTGATTAAACTGTTATCCTTTATTATTCGAAGAATTACAAGGAAAAGCAGAATTCCGCAACCGGAACCAATGACAGCAGATGGTGTCACTGTATCTGAAGGTGATAAAGAAGATTTTTCTTCAGGAACACTCCGGCTTAAAAATGTTGATGAACCGACAGCAGCTATGATTATGGCCATCGTAAGCGATGAGTCAGGAATACCTCTGTCCGAATTATGCTTTAAGTCCATTAAGCTGATACAAAGTGAAAAACAGAATATAAATTGAATGGGAGCGAATTGTATGATATATATCGTCAGAATCAATGACAAGGAATATGAAGTGGAGGTTGAAAAAGGGCGCGCAAATATTGCCAAGACCACAATCGTTACCACATCCGAATCAGCGCCGGGAACTGCGCCGGTTCAGCCTGCTGTTTCTCCAAAAGCCGCGCAGGAAAACGTTATTGATGGCACGGCTGTTAAAGCACCTATGCCGGGAACGGTAATAGATATAAAAGTCCTGCCCGGTAAGAGTGTAAATAAGGGTGAGGTTCTGCTAATCCTTGAAGCGATGAAAATGGAAAACGAAATCACTGCCCCAAACAGCGGTGTTGTCAAACAGGTGTTGGCCGGTAAGGGCACCACTGTAGCCACTGATGATATTCTTATCATCCTGCAATAAAGGAGGAATATCATGTTTATTGATTCATTAAAAACCATATGGGAAAGCTCCGGTTTTGCCGCGCTGACATGGCAGCATGCGGTGATGCTTATAGTCGCCTGTATCCTTGTCTACCTTGCCATTGTGAAAAAGTTTGAGCCGCTGTTGCTGCTTCCGATTGCATTTGGTGTACTGCTGGCCAATCTGCCCTTAACCGATTTGATGGAAGCCCCTTTGACTTCTTCCGATTCCGGTGGACTTCTTTATTACTTATATTTGGGCGTGAAAAAGGGCATTTATCCCTCCTTGATTTTTCTCGGAATCGGTGCAATGACTGATTTTGGTCCATTGATCGCAAGGCCCATCAGTTTGTTCATGGGCGCAGGTGCTCAACTCGGTATAGCCATTGCCTTTGTAATTGCAACTATTCTGGGATTTACGCCGGAAGCTGCGGCTTCCATCGGTATTATTGGCGGCGCAGATGGGCCTACAGCGATTTTTCTGACATCAAAGCTTGCCCCGGATCTGCTTCCCGCCATTGCCATCGCCGCTTATTCCTATATGGCGTTAATTCCGCTTATACAGCCGCCGCTGATGCGGATGATAACGACCAAAAAGGAACGGGAAATTAAGATGGAGCAACTCCGTGAGGTATCCAAGCTTGAAAAAATATGCTTCCCTATTGTTGTTACTATTTTCTGTGTCCTTCTTTTGCCGTCAGTCGCGCCCTTGATCGGTATGCTGATGCTGGGGAACCTATTTAAAGAGTCGGGCGTTGTTGAGCGTTTATCCAGCACCGTTCAAAACGCTTTGATTAATATCGTAACCATTTTCTTAGGCGTAACGGTCGGCGCCACAGCAGTGGCGGAAAACTTTTTGCGTCCTGAAACACTCAAAATTATTGCTTTGGGCCTTGCGGCCTTTATGTTCAGTACCATTGGCGGATTGCTGATTGGAAAACTGATGTGTTGGCTGTCAGGGGGCAAAATCAATCCTCTGATAGGTTCAGCCGGTGTGTCCGCAGTTCCAATGGCAGCAAGGGTTTCCCAAATCGAAGGGCAAAAAGCGAATCCCGCAAACTTTTTACTGATGCACGCAATGGGACCGAATGTTGCCGGTGTCATCGGTTCTGCCATTGCCGCAGGAATTCTGCTGTCCCTTTTCGGTTAAGCCCGGTATTTGAGTGAATTCTGACAGGACAGTGGTCTTTAGCTGTCCTGTTATTAAATTGTCATTGACAAAATTAAAAAGCAGTGATACTATTTGACTATAAATATATTATTAGTCAAATAGTATTGGAGGCGCATTTATGCCAAAAACATATTCCGAAAGTGAACGCAGCTATATCAAAAAGCGATTGATCAAGGAAGCCACGCTTTGCCTTGAGCGGTTTGGGATGCGGAAAACAACGGTGGATGAGCTGGTGAAAAGGACAAAAATCCCGAAGGGTACCTTTTACCTTTTCTATGAATCCAAAGAACTGCTGTTTTTTGATGTGTTTTGCATTTTTCACGACGAGCTGCACCAAAAACTGCTAAAGGAAATTGCAGCAATCAAGGATGATATAACGCCGGATAAGCTCACCGCACTGATTTTAGGTCTTTATAAATTCGTGGACCGGTCTTTTTTGCTGAACTTTATGACAAACGGCGAAATGGAATTCCTGATACAGCGGCTGCCGTCTGAAATTGTGGAAGCACACGCCGAAAAGGATGACTTCAGCATGGAGGTGCTGGTATCCTTGGTGCCGGGTATGAAAGCAGGAAATATCAAAGCGTTCAGTGCAGCACTGCGCGGAATTTTTTTAACAATGCTTCATAAACACGAAATCGGTGAAGACATATTTGACGATGCCCTGAAATTAATGATTCACGGCATTGTGCTTCAAATGTTTGAGGAGGAATCTGTATGATTCATGTTAATGAATTGAGTTTCAGCTATACAAAAAGGCCATTTATCGAAAGTATGAGCTTTGATGTGAAATCCGGTGAAATTTTCGGCTTTCTGGGGCCTTCCGGTGCCGGCAAAAGCACCCTGCAGAAAATCCTCACCGGTTTGATTATGGAATACAGGGGCAGCGTCACTGTAAACGGAGTAGAAATAAGACATCACAACAATAGCTTTTATGAACAGATCGGTGTTGATTTTGAATTTCCAAGTTTATATGAAAAGCTGACAGCGAGAGAAAATCTCCGATTCTTTGGTTCGCTCTATCAAAAATGCGGGAGCATAGATTCATTTCTTTCCCGTGTCGGACTGTTACCGGATGCCAATAAAAAAGTGTCTGACTTTTCAAAAGGTATGAAATCAAGGCTTAACTTTATCAAAGCTCTTTTACATGACCCTGCTCTGTTATTTCTTGATGAACCTACATCAGGACTTGACCCGTCAAACGCAAAGATTATGAAGGATATGATTCTGGCAGAAAAAGAAAAAGGTAAAACCATCATTCTCACTACCCACAACATGTTCGATGCGACTGAGCTTTGTGACCGTGTGGCATTCATTACCGACGGAAAACTCTGCGCGTTGGATACGCCCCACAATCTGATCATGTCCAAGGGTGCGTCCAAAATCTGGTATACCTATTCCTGTGAGGGGAAGGAGAAGCAGACGGAAACCTTTCTGAATAAAACAGGAGAGGATGCCGTGTTGCAAAATCTAATCCGGGATAATCAGCTTTTATCTATACACAGCAGTGAACCAACGCTGAACGATATTTTCGTGGAACTGACAGGGAGGCGGCTGCAATGAAGATCAAAGCTCTGCTGACAGGTGACATTCGGTTCCAGTTTAAATACGGTTTCTATTTTTTGTATCTGATTTTTTCTCTGCTGTATGTGGGCTTGCTTTTTACACTTCCTGCCTCATGGCGGGAAAAAGCCGCGCTTCTGATGATTTTTTCTGACCCGGCGGTTATGGGACTTTTCTTTATGGGCGCAATCGTCCTGTTTGAAAAAAGCGAAAAGGTGCTGGACAGTATTGCCATATCTCCGGTAACCCCTTTCAAATATACCGTGTCAAAGCTGATCTCAATTGCCGTTATCTCCCTGCTTGTCGCGCTGGCAATCGGAATCTCCGGCGGGATTGTAACCAATTTATTCTATTTTCTTACAGGCATATTGCTTTGTTCCTGCTTGTTTTCATCCATCGGACTGATCACAGCGTTCCATATTACGAGTCTAAACGGATTTATCCTTGCTACCATCCCCACCGAGATTTTTGCCAGTGTTCCTGTGGCAGCCTATCTGTTTGGCTGGAACCAGCGCTGGTTTCTCGTTCATCCGGGGGTGTGTTTGGTGGAGTTATGCCGAAACGGTGAAAATGCATTGCCTGCGCTTTTTATATTGACGCTTTGGACGGTATTGTCTGCGGCGCTCGCCTGCAAGACGGTGAAGAAAAGCCTTCAGTCCTTAGGAGGTGTTAAGTTATGAAACCTGTTCTGCTCTCTTTCAAAATGTTCATTTCACAAATCCTGAAAGACCGCATGCTGATAGCGGTACTCTTTGCTCCGATACTGACTGCCTGTTTTTTCCGCTATGCGATTCCACAGGCTGAAACGATTCTGTGCAGGTATTCTGAACGGGTTTCCATCCTCTCCGATTACTATTTGTTGTTCGATTTGTTTTTGAGTATGATCACCTCCTATATGTTCTGCTTCGCCTCGTCAATGGTGATGCTCACAGAATATGATGAGACCATGATCAGCTATCTGGCTGTTACGCCTGTCGGAAAAAAGGGATATATTCTTTCTCGGATGATATTACCGGCTGCGATATCTTTTATTGTTTCTATTATCCTTATGCGCTTGTTTTCACTTACAGATTGGTCACTTATCAGAATCCTGTTGATTTGCTTTCTAACCTGCCTTTTAAGCGTAGCTGTTTCACTTCTTTTGTTCGCTTATTCACACAACAAAGTGGAAGGTATGGCTATGGCAAAACTGTCAGGTCTTTTAATGCTGGGCTTGCCGGTGCCGTTTTTCTTAGGATCAAACTTGCAGTATCTGTTTTTATTCTTGCCGTCCTTTTGGATTGGTAAGTTCAGCAGAGAGAATACTGTATTATTTTTTGTTTTCGCACTTGTGACCGCCTTGATCTGGTTATGGATTCTGTTCAGAAGTTTTGAAAGAAAAATATTATAATTTTCAAAGATTTATTGCTCCGAATTCATATTTGTTTTATATGCTGAATAATCCATCTGCTTAAATGTCAAATTAAATGAAATAATAATGGTTAGATTAAATTCACTGAAAAAGCCTCCCAATATTGGAAAGGATCATCCTATGCAATTTATACTTTTAATTTTAGGTCTTGCGGCAATCATAAAAAGCGCCGATGTTTTGATAGACTCCGCTTCTAAAATTGCGCGCAAATTTGGAATCTCTTCTTTTATCATCGGTATTACTGTTATCGCTTTTGGCACCAGCGCTCCTGAATTGGCAGTCGGCATCCTATCAGGTATCAACCATACAAATCAACTGGCGCTGGGAAATATTATCGGCAGTTCCTTGTCGAACATTGCGCTGATCGTTGGTCTTTCAGCCATTATTATGCCGCTTCAGGTCAAAGATAGTGTAGTCAGACGGGAAATACCCATACTGCTCGGTATTCAAATTATCCTCGCGGCAGCAATTCTTTGGGATGGGCAGCTGTCACAATTGGAAGGTGCTGCTTTTCTGCTCGGATTCATAGGATTTATGCTGTATATCTGGCGCGATGCGAAGCATTCCATGACCATTCAGATTGATGCCGAAGGTGATATTGATATTGATGGAGACGGAAATGGTTTGCCGCAGGAAACCGAAACATTGACAAAAAACAAAGGTCAGTCAAAGCTATGGTGGTTTTCCATTCTCTCTCTTTTAGGGCTATTTATCGGCGGAAAATTGACCGTGGACAGCAGTACACAAATCGCACAAAGCCTCGGATTAAGCGAAACACTGATCGGCCTTACTGTGGTGGCGCTTGCAACTACGATGCCGGAACTTATTACAAGCATCATGGCGGCATTAAAAAAAGAACCTGATATTGTGCTCGGAAATTGTATCGGCAGCAATATTTTTAATATTCTGCTCGTTTTGGGTGCATCTTCATCCATCTCCCCCATCCACGCGGAAGCGGGGCTTTGGCTTGATGTAGCCGCAATGCTCGTACTTACCGTATTTGTTTTCGTCCTGTCACTCATTAAAAAGAAACTCCAACGCCCTGCTGGAATTTTTTTATTAACAAGCTATATCGCTTATGTCTCATATAAAGTAATTTCCGTTTTAGTGATATAGCAGTGGCGCATAACACCTACATTTTACAAGTTACCCGAATTTCCACAAATCGATTAAATATGCAGAGATATGTATGGGACGCAGTTATCAAACCAGCGTCCCCTCTTCCAGTATTCCTATCATACCTTATTGCTCCAGCTCATAGCAAATGTATCTTATCTTACATTAATACTATCCTTTGCGTATTTTACTAACGGGTCTAAGAAAACTCTATTATTTTTCTCTTGCCAGTTTTAATTTCAGCAGAAACCGCCATACCTGAAGAAATCTCAATATTATTCTTGTTTACAGAAATGACTTTTGTATTAAATGACACCTTAATTTTATAAATTAACCCATTTTCCTTATCTTCAATAGCATCAGGTCCAATATCAATAACCTTACCTTTATAGTTCCGTATCTTTGAAATGGAAAAGTATCAAATTTTATCTCTACCTCTTGCCCAACGGATATAAACCCTATATCCTAAGCAGCCGGGAGAAACTCATACTGCAATTTTTCATCCTTTCTATTAAAAAAATTTATCATTAGTACCCCTTTCTTGCTGACTATGCAAATGATTATATAATCCTTCTTTTATGCTTAATAATTCCTAGTGAGTGCCGAATTCAACTATTTCCCCTCTGTCAACCACCATAATTTTTTGAGCATCTCTAAGTGTAGATAATCTATGAGCAATTATTAACACTGTTCTGCCTTTGCAAATTAATTTTAAATTCTTTTGAATAATACTTTCGGATTCATAATCTAATGCAGAAGTTGCTTTATCGAAAATCAATATTTTAGGATTTGATAATAAAGCTCTTGCAATTGCAATTCTTTGTTTTTGTCCTCCTGATAATCCAACTCCTTTTTCGCCTACCATAGTATCATAACCTTCGGCAGTTCAAGTATAGATTCATGAGCTCCGGCAACCATGGCGACCTTTACAATATCAGTCATATTAGCCGCCGGATGATGTATGCAAATAATATCTTTAACCGAAAGGTTAAACAAGAAACTTTCTTGTAATACCACACCAACTTGTCTTCTAAGCCACGATGGATCAGCTAGAGTTAAATCAACACCGTCAATTAATATTTTTCCGGATTCAGGAACATAAAGTCTTTGAATTAACTTAGAAATTGTACTTTTACCCGACCCGCTTCTTCCTACAATACCTATAACAGACCCTACGTTAGAATAGTTTTCCTGTTGCGTATGGAAACCAAATCTTTATAAAAAAAGCGTTTAAGTAAATTAATTACTGAACGCTTTTTTCAAAAGAACTGTTAAGGAAAATTCATAAACTTCTCCTTTCTTTTATAAAATTATGAAAAAACAGGAGTGCCCTAAATCCCCCGTTGAATAGGTTTTTGGCCTCTGTATCAGAAGCCGGAGAAACAAAAAAAGTGCCCAAAGGTTTTTAAACCTCTGGGCGCTTTGTAAACTATGAAACTTTAATTGCTTATTGCAAATCAATAATACTGTTTACTAGATTATACTACCATACCAGAAAAAATGCAACTATACTCAAACTCTATTTTTTAATTTTATTCTTTATTTAATATAACCAGATAAGATTAGCACATATTTGTTTTTATTTTTCTCGAAAGTTATTGACATATGCCGATAAATGGTTATAATAATATTTGACATATGTCAATAACTATAAAGCAATGGAAATGAGGTGTTATATTGCCAAGACCCCGAAAATGGAGAAAAGTTTGCTGCTTACCTGAAAGCAACCGCTTCGGACCGCTTAACACTGCTCCTGATTCCGAAAATTATGTCGTCATGACTGTAGATGAATATGAGTCAATTAGATTGATTGATTTAGAGGAATTCACTCAGGAAGAGTGTGCAAACCAGATGAATATTGCCCGTACTACAGTTCAAGCCATGTATAACGATGCAAGAAAAAAGCTTGCCGAATCTTTAGTAAACGGAAAAGTGCTTTGGATTGAGGGTGGCGAATACAGGCTTTGTGACGGAGGCGGAGAAGCCTGCGGGAGCGGTGGATGCCGAAGGCACCGGTGCGGATGGGATTTTTCAGACACCATGGACAGGAGTGAGTAATATTTATTCCGATAAGGTTATTGAACACTTCATGTGTCCTCAAAATGCATACAGTATGCCTGATGCTGATGCAGAAGGTAGTTTTGGAGATCCATCCTGTGGAGACAGTCTTACAATATATCTTAAAGTAAAAGACAATACCATAGAAGAAATCAGTTATCTGGTATACGGATGCTGTGCTTCTATCGCTACATCGAGCGTGACTTCTGTTTTAACCAAAGGTAAAACTATAGATGAAGCACTAAAAATTGCCGAGGAAGATATTATAGAAGCTTTAGACGGTTTACCTGAAAATAAAAAGCATTGTTCAAACCTCGGAGTTAGAGCTTTACGTAAAGCGATAGACAATTATTTAAAAACAAACAGAATGGAGAATAAAAATGAAAATTGCAATACCAGTAGACGATAAATCTTTAAATTCCAATGTATGCATTTCGTTTGGAAGAACCCCATATTTTCTTATTTACGATACTAATGCAAAGGATACACAATTTCTGGATAACAGTGCCGCAGCAAGTCAGGGTGGTGCAGGAATTAAGGCTTCTCAAACTTTAGTCGATAAAAAGGCTGATGTCGTTATAACTCCGCGCTGTGGAGAAAGTGCAGCTGAAGTTTTAACTGGTGCTGATATTAAAATATATAAATCAGTATTTGGATCGGCACAAAAAAATATTGATGAGTTTTTGAACGGAAACTTATCTGATTTAACAGAAATACATGCAGGGTTTCATAATCATGGGAGCAACTAACATGAAAATCGCAGTTCTCAGTGGCAAGGGCGGGACTGGTAAGACGTTGGTTTCAGTAAATTTGGCGGCAGCAGCCGGACAATCAATATATGTTGACTGCGATGTTGAGGAACCTAATGGACATTTATTCTTTAAACCTCTACATGTTTCTGAAA
>JARBTU010000250.1 GCA_029240015.1 Oscillospiraceae bacterium
CCATAGTTTTTTTGTCTTTACAGCCAACAATAAACGACTTTGGCATCTCATAAGAAACATTAAAAATCTGGCCTTGTTTTTCCGCAGTCTTTAAAAAATGCTTGGTATATTTGGATATGGATGCGTTTTCGATATCAAAAATACCAACAACTTCTTTTAATAAAACAACGGTGTCCTGACCTAAATGCAGATACAAAATAAAACCTCCGTCTCCTAAAACACATAATTTTTATTTATTATTAAAAGATTATTTTTCATTTGTTAAGACGCCGTCTTGAATATGAAAAATCTTTCCGTCTGTCAATCTTAATGTATTTGCTATATCACAACAGGTCACAAAAACCTGAGAGTCTTTCACATGATTTAAAATGTAATCCTGCCGATTTGTATCCAGCTCACTCATGACATCATCCAAAAGAATGATTGGATTTTCTCCCGTTACGGATTTTAAAATCTTCGCTTCAGAAAGTTTAAGTGCAAGAACGGTACTTCTTTGCTGTCCCTGTGAGCCATATGTTTTACAATCTTTTTGATTGAGACAAATCCCCAGATCATCACGATGAATTCCTACCGTAGTGAATCCGTATTTAATGTCCTGCTCATAATTTTGTTTTAATGCGGTAAGATACTGTTCAATATTTTTGTCAGAATAATTATCTATTTCAGAAAGATCGGAAAAAACAGTAGACTGATAACTCAATTCTATTTTTTCTTTATCATTGGAAAACCCCGAATAAATACTTTGTGCAGTTTTATCAAGCTTTGACACATAATCTTTTCTGAATATCGTGATGATCGTGCCAAGTTTTGCAAGCTGAATATCCCAGCTGTCCAACGTTTCTTTCAACTGAGAAAACTTTTTGACATCTTTGATTAACGCATTTTTCTGAGACAATACTTTTTCATATTGTAACAAGTATGTAAGATACTGCGGTTTGATTTGAGCAATAGCCGTATCTAAAAACTTCCGTCTTAATACCGGTCCATCTTTTACAAGAGACAGATGGGTGGGAGAAAAAACAACACACAAAAAATTACCTGAAAGCTCGCTTGCGCTTTTAAGAGGGACTTTATTTAACAACACACACTTTTTTTTATCTTCCATTTTAATTCGTGCGGTCTGGACTCGCTCTTTATCTTCAAATGTTATGGTTAAGTCTGCAAAGTCATTAAGAAATGCTATCATTTCTCTATCTTTGGCACCCCGAAAACTTTTACATCCCGAAAAAAGCCAAATTGCTTCAATAATATTGGTCTTACCTTGGGCGTTATCACCATAAATAATGTTCATATGATTGCACGCATGAAGCTCAAGTTCATTTAAATTTCTGAAATTTTTTGCATTTATCGAATTTAATTTCACAGCAAACCATAATCCCCTTACTATAAACCATCCGTTTTTAAAAAAGTTGTATGCTAGTGTGCAACACGAATGATAAATTCATAGCCTTCCACTACCACTTTATCTCCATCATGAATCTTTTTCCCGCGCTGAAGGCAAATTTCGTCGTTTACAAAAACGATCCCTTCCGCAATAATTTCTTTTGCATGGCCGCCTGTCTCGGCAAAACCAACAAACTTTAAAAGCTGGTCAAGCTTAATCGATTCAGTACGAATCTCTATCATATGTGTTTCCATAAAAAACCGCCGTTTCTTTTATTTATTCTGTTTTAAGCCTTACCGGAAGCACCAAAAACAAAAAGTTATCGGATTCCAAAGGAACCACTTTCATTGGAGACAATGGACCATTTAAATCTATGTAGACCTCATCACATTCGGTTGCTTTGAGTGCATCAATCATATACTTATTATTAAAACCGATGGTTACTGATTCGCCGTTGCTTTGTGCCCCGATCTGATCAAATACTTTTCCCATCGAAGTGGTACACGATACAGTAATGGATTCGTTATCAAAAATTGCCTTAATGGGGCTTTTAATCCGATCTGTAATAATAATAGATGCTCTTTCAATGCTGGAAATAAAGTCTTTGGCAGAAACTTTGACTCTTGTTTCGGTTTGACGTGGAATAGCCGCATGATAATCCAGAAATTCACCGTCCAAAAGACGGGAAATTACCATATATCCGTCGATTTCAAAGATAATATGCTTACTGCTCACATTTACACCAACAGGTTCTTCTTGATCATCATGTAAGAGTTTACAAATTTCAGACAATGTTTTCCCCGGAACGACAAACGAAAAATCATCGTTTACATTGACTTTTTCTTTTCTTAAAGCAAGCCTGTATCCGTCCACCGAAACCAGGTTTAAAATACCGCTTTTAATATCAAACAAGGAACCTGTATGAACTGGGGTCTGTTCGGTGACAGCAACCGCAAAAAGAGTTTGATTAATCATGTTTTTAAGGACGTGGCAAGGAATCTCAAAACGATTCCCATCTTTTAATACCGGAATTTCAGGGTACTCAGAAGTACTGATACCTAATATCGTGAATTCTGCTCCTCCGCCTTTGATCACGGTAAGATATTTTTCATCTGTGGAAATACTGATATCGTCTGCAGGCATTTTTCTTAATATCTCCGAAAACAGTTTGGAATTTAAAACAATAGAGCCTTGTTCAATGGTATTGACTTCAATGTTTTTTTTGATTCCAAGATCAAGGTTATATCCGGTTAGTGTTAGCGTGTTGTCCTCACAAACAAGGAGAATTCCTTCCAGCGCAACCAATGTTGATTTAGCGGAAACTGCCAGTGACACATTGAAAACAGCTTCGCT
>JARBTU010000251.1 GCA_029240015.1 Oscillospiraceae bacterium
AGATAGATTAAGGCTAAAACAAGGGATTAGTAAACTCAAAGCAACTTTTATTGAACTGGCAGAAAAACAAAGTCCCAAGGCAGCTGCTTTAATTAACGACCGCAATGTTTTATTTTACACAGTGTACCTCCTTATACCGGATATTGACGCTTATCATCTTTACGGTCAATTGAACAATAGAAATCTAGTCGCGCTTAATGTGACTGCGAATATAACAAACGACAAGAAACTTCTATTCAAAACCGAAAAACTGATGAATGGAAATATTCAAAACGATCCATCTGCTTTAAAATGGATGATTAAAACAGGATTTGCTGATGATGGAATAAATGACGATTTTGACAATATATTAGATTATTCAGCGGCACTTTTAATTGATTCACATCAAGAAAAAAGTCTTTTGCCGCTTATGGCAGATAAAATTTTTGAACGAAACAAAAAAGGAACATACAATCATGATTTAATATGGGCGTTTTTTCACTCCCATGACCCTGATACATTAAAAATTATTGCGAAACATCTCCGCTCGTCCCAATCGGAGGATGTTAAGTTGGCAAAACATCTATTGAACATTGACAATATCGTGGAAGTTAATGAGACATCAAACAGGGAAAATCCTTATACAAAATATGTTACATGGCTTAAAAAAAACAACCCCTATTTATATTTTACAGAAGAAACCTTTCAGTATACGAGCAAACCTTCTCCTTGCAATATAGATTACGATGCGGCATACCTTTGCAAAGAAGTCTCGTATGATGACAGAACACCCGTTAAACCTCTGGATGAGAAAGAAAAAGCTATTCTTGAAGATTTTCATCAGTTGAGCAAGAAAGATAGAAAACTCCTTTCAAAATACTCGCGCACAATGCATGAAAAAAGCGTTGCTGCGTGGAAGAATTGGATTAACTCCCCTATAGATGACCAAAAAGATATCGCAAAAAATGATATGGGGAGAACTGCCGTATGATATATGTTGATAACAAACCAGTCGATACTAATCAATTGATTTCTCAATTTCCGCCAAATGGAATTGAAAATGAAGTGATTAACATCCTTTCTAAGAGCAGTAAAAAATATAATTATGACAGCATGGATCAACTTGTTTTTGAAATTAAACTTCGAAAAGAAATTGTTCAGTCTTCAAACGATTTATATAACAGCGATATGGGGTTCGAGATATTTCGTAAGTCAAGGTGCAATCCAAAGTATTGGAAAAGAACAGATGAAGGCGGTTTCAAACTTAAAGACGGAGTCAAACCAAGCGACGCGATAAAAGATATTTTTGTAAACGGTTCCCTATATGGGACCGAATGCGCCACCGCAATGATCATCATATATTATAAAGCTTTGCTCAATATTTTTCCGGAAGAACTGTTTAACAAGTTGTTTTCTGAAATACATTTAATGAACTGGCACTATATCGACCGCCTTCTTAAAGACGTAGGGTATATGGAAGATACAAAAGATTATTTGCCGGGGGACCGAAGATATTTTAAAAATCCCGAAGTAAATCCCAAAACTCCTGAATGGCAGGGGGAAAATGTTATTGATATGAGCAAAGGAATGTATTACGGCCATGGAATGGGAAAATACAATGCGGAAAAAATAATAAAAGAGCTGAATGAAAACAGAAAGCCGGGTGCAACCAAATCGGCTTATTTAATGGAATCGGTGGGAAGGCCAAATTTTAAAAATCTTTCTAATATTTATTATAAAAATATAAACCCATAAATAAGCGCCTATCAAAAAAAGCTTTGAATAACATTCAAAGCTTTTTTTATTTTATGTAAATTACTATATTATATTAATTATGGATTTATCTTTTTGCCGCCAAGCTTCGCTGTCAAAAACTGATATGGCAACTCCATTTCGGCAGTACCTTCACCGCTAACAATATGTTCGATAATACCCGCATCGTTAAGCAGGTAACTGTTGACTTCAGTATCCTTGTTGTTCACCATACTGTAATCCGCAGTGGGCCATAGCGCTACTTTTGCCTGTGTTGCTTTGTATAATTCAACATTTGCACCATTGAACCCATGGTGTGCAATCTGAACCATATCGCACTTAAGCTCATCACTATACTTATTTAGAAGGATAGCGCTTCCTTTGACATAAAGATCACCCAACCACAAGGTTTTCTGCTCTCCCACAGTCATCATCAGTACAGTAGAGTGGTCATTAAATGATGATTCTAGTGGATAGAGGTCTTCATGGGTATAAAGAACATTAAACTCCAGTTCGCGGACAAAGAACTTTTGACCTGTGCGAAGAATCTCTATAGGAACATCTTTGCAATAATCATCAAGCGTTTGATAAAACTCTTTGACGGTCGCTTCGTCACAGCTTTTCCAATCACCGGTGACTCCCGAGAAATCCACATGCTGAAAGTTATAAAAAAACTTTTCCAATGTCACAAAATTGCGATACTTTCGAATGAAGTTAATGAAGTTTCCCACATGGTCCTGATGAGCGTGGCTAAAAAACCATCCTGAAATGATGATTTCTCCATCGGATTTGTTGCGTAAAAATTCATACAGTCTGTCTTCTTCACCTGCAGTAAAATATCCTCCATCAATAATAAAAAAACTGCCGTCATTAGTTTTGATAACATACGACATTCCGCAGTTGATATTCCTGTAGTCAAGTTCCAGTTGGTATAACGTTGTCTGTGTTACGTTTGTTTTTGTTTCATCAGCCATGAAAGTAAACCCCCTTCAAAATAATAA
>JARBTU010000252.1 GCA_029240015.1 Oscillospiraceae bacterium
TTCGTTTATAAAGCTCCCAAGGTTTCTGAAAAAGGAATGCTTTTTTGTTTTATATTTGGCAAAGACAATGTCATATCCGTCCCTTAGTTTATCTGTTAACAAGAAGACTTCGTTTGCAGGAGTTTGTCCATCATCATCCAAACAAACAATGATCTCTCCGGTCACAAAGTGAAACCCCGTCATTAATGCAGAATGCTGTCCAAAATTTTTGGCTAAATCAATTCCTTTTATATTTACGTTTTGCTGTGCTAATTCGGTTATTACCTGAAAAACATTGTCGGGAGAGCTGTCATTGACTAAAATGATTTCAAAATCACATACTTGGCGGCTTTCCAGCGTTATAATAATTTCGTTTACAACGTCTTTAATTGTAAATTCCGATCCGTAGCAGGGAATTACAAATGATATTTTATCCATTTTGTTTCATCCAATCCTCTTTTAGAATCCCCATGAAGATGACGTTGTATGGATGATTATCAATAATGACATCTTGTCGAAACAGTCCTTCTTTAACAAACCCTGACTTTTCGTAGCTTTTTATTGCACCGGGATTGACGTCAAAAACGCGTAAAAATACCTTATTAAGGTCTAATTTCTCAAAAGCATGCTGTAATATTAATCTGGTCGATTGTGTTCCGATGTTTTTCCCTCTTGCCTCGTCCTCTCCAATAAAAATACCGAACTCGGCTTTCTTATTGCAGTGATCAATATCACGTAGATAGACAGAGCCAACATCTTGATTTGATGATTTATCACGAATAATAAATTGTGCGACTTCTCCTTTTTCAACTTTGTTTTGCATCCACTCAGAATGCAACTTCTCATTCAGTGGTGTTCTGAAAATAAAGTTTTTCTGGACGGAAGGGTTGTTTCTCCACTTTATAATGTTTTGCGTATCTTGATTTGAAATTGGTCTTATTTGCACGTCCATGATTATCATCCTTTCAACTATTACCCTTATTATGTGAAAAAATGATTGATCTTATTTACAATATAATGAATTTCATCTTTTTGAAGTCCAAAATACATCGGAAGTCTTAATAACCGCTCACTTTCTTTAGTTGTAAACCGATCTTCTCCATGGAATTCACCAAATCGAAGGCCGGCAGGAGCGGAGTGCAGCGGAACATAATGAAATACCGATGAGATACCGTTTTGTTTCAGATACGCGATGAGTTCTGTTCTTTGATTGATGTCACGAACCTTTATGTAATACATATGAGCATTGTGAGAGCAATTTTTGGGAACAGTGGGTCTTTCAATCATTCCTTTTTCGGAAAGTTCGTGAAGTTCCTCATGATATAAGTTCCAGCTTTCTAAGCGATTTTGATTTATTTTTTCTGCATTTTCAAGTTGACCCCACAAATAAGCTGCATTTAGTTCACTTGGTATGTAGGATGATCCAATATCTACCCAGGTATACTTGTCTACCTGGCCTCTAAGGAACAAGTTCCGGTTGGTACCTTTTTCGCTGATAATCTCCGCTCTTTCAATAAATCTATCATTGTTAATAAGTAAAGAACCTCCTTCGCCCATGCTGTAATTCTTTGTTTCGTGAAAAGAGAGGCATCCAAAATCACCAAAGATACCAAGTGCCTTGTCTTTATAGGTTGACATTATTGCTTGTGCGGCGTCTTCAATCACGTAGAGATTGTATTTTTTTGCAATCTGCATTATCTTATCCATTTCACAAGATACTCCTGCATAATGAACAGGAACAATGGCTTTTGTTCTGTGTGTAATGGCTGATTCAATCAATTGCTCATTGATGTTCATGGTATCGGGTCTTATGTCCACAAAAACAATTTTTGCACCTCTTAATACAAAAGCATTCGCGGTAGATACAAATGTATAGGAGGGCATAATGACTTCATCGCCTGCTCTTATTTCGCATAAAATAGAAGCTAGTTCAAGAGAATGGGTGCATGATGTTGTAAGAATTGATTTTTGTGTTTTGGTGTGATTTTCTAGCCACTGGTTGCATCTTTTGGTAAAGTTGCCGTTTCCGCAAATTTTGTTGTTTTGTATAGCAGTTTTCATATAATCAAGTTCTGTTCCCACATATGCTGGAATATTAAAGTGTATCATTTTATGCACCTGTTTCATTTGTTATAGAATTAAGATAAAAATCTAATATTAAAATATATTTGTGTAGGACATGTAATATGTTAAATTTGTCTGTTATAAAATAATTCTGTCTATATGGATTTAAAATAACAAAAAAACCTTGCGAACCAAAGGCTCACAAGGTTTTATGTAAGGCAAAGCAAAAAATGAGCAACACTTTTGGAACTGTGTTGCGTATCAGAAAACAGAAAATGAAAGTTCTTAGTGGTACTCAATTTTAACAGGGGATTTGTTTTCATTGAAGTAAATACTATCCCCCTCAGGGTAATGCCAAATTGATTGTAATACCTTTGGTTGCCTTATCCCATTTACAGTTTGATAATCACTCACAATAGCTGACCATTCCGCTTTTCTTTGTTCACCGTTCATGTCTGTTGCCACCCTGTCGCTGGTTTTAAACGACAGCATAGCACCATTTTCGTCAAAAGTGAAAATCCCGCTTGCCGATATCCCATAGTAGATGATTGTTGCTTTTGCATGGGTATCATCGATTCCTTCCCATGCGATATAATCCTGCAAAGCCACGCTTGGAACAACAAGACATTCCGCCAGTATCGTTACAAGGCACGCTTTATCCATGCTTTGTCCTCTTTGAT